>NZ_JBHJUW010000055.1:0-50845 GCF_042268205.1 Streptomyces sp. NPDC056160 | reverse complement strand
TCGAAGAACTCACCCGGCAACTCGGCGAACTCGACGTGGAGAGCGAGAACCTGCGCATCACCCGCAAGACCCTCCTCACTCTCCCGCTGCCCTCACCCGGCACGGGGCCGGACCGCCCCGACATCCCGGACCACCCCGCCTACCGGCAGATCCTCACCGCCCTGGCCGACGCGGGCCGACCGATGCGCGCCCGCGACCTCTGCCAGGCCCTCGACCTGCCGATCCTCCCGAAGAACACCGAAGGTATCCGCTCCAAACTGAAACGCCTGGTAAGCAGGGGCATCCCCATCGAACCCGAACCCGGCCTGTTCGCCCGCCCCGGCGTCTGACGCCATCCCCCCACCCACGACCAGCGGTCCTTCCCCAACCTCAACCACGAAACGGACAAGAGCTCACGTTCCGCACTCTCAGCTCCCACTGACAACCCTGCCCGACCAGCACCCGAGGCAAGTGATCCGCACCGCAGGACATCCCGCGGAATGCAACACGCTCGACGATCGGCTTCGCGAACGGCGCCTCGATGAGCGACCTGCTCAATCGCCACACGAGGGCATCCGCACACGGTCTCTGTGCACACCAGGCACAGGCCCGCCCGGCACATCGCCCGTCGCCCTGGTGGCCGGGTTGCCCTCGCCATCCAGTACGGCCACCTGCGCACCGCCCTCTCCGGTGGCTCCGCCTCCCGCGGCCGTGAAGGCATCGACGACCTTCGCGGTCTCCTGGTCGGCGAAGCCGTGCCAGACGGGCTCCGTCTGGCACGAACAGCTCCACCGGCCAGCCGCGGTACACCAGGTTCTCCCGGCTGGGAGCGGGCGGCCCGTCCAAGAGGACCACGATGTCCAGATCAGATGTCGGGCGTCGGGCGGTCGGTGAGCACGCCGGCGGCGAGGAAGGCCGCCCGGGCGGTGGGGAATCGGTCCCGCACCGGTTCGCGGGCGATGAGTACGGGGTCATCCATCATCGCGGCGTACGTGCCGGCCCTGCCCGAGACACTGGTCAAGATCCACCGAGTCACGGGTGTGTCCCAGCGGGCCCTGGTCTCCGACAGTCGGCAAGGGGCGCGGCCGGTGGTGGCGCGTGTGGTGCCACGGCGCCTGTAACAGGCATGTATCCGGCGGGCGGTCGGGGGAACGGCTCGCCGTGACTGAGCAGTCCTGTTGATCAGAAACGCTCGCCGGTACCGATTGCCACCGACTCGTGCGGAGGCGTACAGGACAGTACCGAGCGGCCGGTCCCACCAACCGATCAGAGCAACCCGTCGGCCGCGTCCACCGCTTCTTCCCAGGACGGCGGTACGGGAGCGGGCAGCGGCTCCGGTCAGGGCGACGGCGCGCAGGACTCCGAGGGCGCCGGTTCGGCCGGGAACGGCTCTGCGGGCAAGGACTCCTCCTCGCAGGGCGGGGCAGCGGGCAGTGGGTCCGGCGCGGCAGGCAGTACCGGCAAGGCCGCCAGGTGCCGTACCGGCGAGCTGGAGATCACGGCGGTGGACAGCACCATCGACGGCGACCCCGACCGCACGGTCGCGGTGACGATGAAGAACCACGGTGGCCGGGACTGCACGATCTCGGGGTACGCGGGCGTCGACCTGAAGCTCAAGGAGGGCTCGCTGTCCGCGAAGCGCACGGGTGAGAAGGCCACCTCGTCGGTCCTCGAGGACGGGCAGTCGATCGCCTTCGGCATCCACTACCCGTCCAACGACACGGGCGGCCACGGCGTCCGCGTCACGGGGCTGCTGGTGACGCCGCCCAACGAGACCAGGACGGTCACCCTCGCCTGGCCCGGCGCCGCCACGCTGCCCGTCACGGACGACACCACCTCCCAGGTGACGGTCGGCCCGGTGGGCAGCGCCGGCCAGGGCGGCTGACCGCACACCCGGCCCGACGACCCAGCAGCGCACGTAGCTCGCCGATGTCCGGCACGAGCCGCTTCAGTGCGATGTGGTCATCCTCCCGGGCATGTTCCGGCTGCCAGGAGGAGCGGTCACGGATTCGGTGTCCAGGCAGGTAGACGACGCGGACGCCGCGCTGCTGCGCCAGTGCATCGAGCTCCCGTCGGAAGACGAAGTCCCCCTCGCTGGCGCCGCGATACGAAAGCACCGCCTCACCGGGCCCGTAGTCCAGGCCCTCCAGCAGGGCAGGCACGCACCAGCGTGATACCCGGGGAAACGCCACCTATCGGTTCTTCCCGTTCCTCGACGTTCTGCTCGTTTCACCAACAGGCCGCAGGGGCTGCAAGGCGCGGGAACTGTCCGGCGCGA
The DNA here is from genome assembly GCF_042268205.1 of Streptomyces sp. NPDC056160. NCBI lineage: Bacteria > Bacillati > Actinomycetota > Actinomycetes > Kitasatosporales > Streptomycetaceae > Streptomyces > Streptomyces sp. NPDC056160. The sequence goes on along the minus strand of NZ_JBHJUW010000055.1, from coordinate 48,588 downwards.
GGGACGCCGTCGGTAAGACCCCGGTGATCGCGGACGGCGACTACCGCGGCACCGGCCTGCTCATCCTGTACCGCTGCGAACGCGGCCGGGCCGGACTCTCGCCCACCTACGGGTGGGGCACGGCTGTGCCCGGCAAGTTGCTCACCGACTCCCTGAGCGCTCTCATCCGCAACGCCCGCCTGACCGTGATCGGCGGCCAGGGTCGGCCGTTGTGCCGCCCCCGTGTCGACGAGGAACGGCAACCGCCCGGGCTTTCCCTTCGCTCCCCCGCAACGAATACCCGCCGCCGTGAGCGCCGGCGCATCGCCATCACCTCGACCACCTCATGGGCGCGCCACTACGTGGAAGACGAGCCGGCGATCACCGGCAAGGCGATCCGGTGGGCGGGCTGCTGTCGGAGCTGTGGAGCGTACGTACCCCCTCCGCTCGTGGCTGGACTTGTGCGACAGCGGCAGCTTGGACGCTCATCGGTCCCGCCGGCCTGGCCCCCGCCAGCGCCGGCAGGAGCAGTTGTCAAAGGCTGTGGATCAGTAGCTCTTCACGCTGTCTCGTGGCTCAGGTGGACGAGTCCTACGACGGAGTCCAGGCGGGTCCGCAGGGCGGGGTCCGGGGTCGGTGGGGTGGTGAGCAGCAGCACCTGGGCCGTCGGGTGTTTCTGGGGGTAGAGGTCGTCTTCATCGTCGTCGCCGGGGAACGGGTCGGGCTGGATCTCGATCCGACCGTTGGGGATGCCGGCGAGGTGGCAGACGCCCCGGTAGTCGCTGTCGCGCTCGGTGAAGACCAGCCCGAGGCGGTCACTGACGAGCCGGACCAGCTCGCCGGGGAACTCGTGGAACGCCGTCGGCTCGCCTTTCGCCCGGCGGTGATCTTCTTGACGGCCTCGGGGAGCTTCGCGCCGTAGAGCTGGGCGAACGTCCTGATCGCCGTGACCGCGAGGTCGCGCTCCTCGGGGTTGCAGATGTCGTGAAGTGCCTTGCGCGCGCAGAACCGCTTGCGCTCGACGGTGGCCTCGTCGACGCGTTCGTCGTGGCATGGGCCGGTCCTGTTCTCCCACGGCTAGGCCAACGGACAGGTGAGGACCGTGCCACAACGGTTCACGGGGACGGCGCGGGTGCCGTCACGCGGGCACGCAGACCTCCTGGCCTTTCATCGTGTACTGCTCGATCACGTCGATGAGCGGGTAGACACAGCCCGGGGCCAGGTAGGTGGTCCACACCTCCGTGCCGGTGTCGTCGCCGGGGAAGAGCGGACCGTGGACGTTCCGGCTGTAGTTCGCGGCGCCGCCTGTGGTGTTCTGCCAGCCGAGCCGGACATGGACGATGTCGCCCGCGTGCTTCCAGTAGCCGACACCGATGCGGCCGGTCTGGCCCACCCCACCGGTGACGTCGATGCAGAGGTCGCCGTTGCCCAGGTTGGTGCACCGCTGGACGTATGCCTGCGGTGCGCGGGGGGTGGCCGCCGTGGCCGCGGTCGCCGTCGTCAGCATGATGCCGGCGGCGGCACCGATGATGAGCCCGGTTCGGATGGGTGCGCGCACGGAGCGGTCCTCTTCTCTCGATTGCGGGGCGGGTGCCGTGAGCCACGGCCGACGCCTTCAGCATTCAGGAGTCCCGCGCACTCGGACAGCGTGAATCAGGCCAACCGGCGTGACGGCGGGCGAGCAGACGGCGCAGCGTCGCCGGGAGCGGGACCGTCACCTGCCCGGTCAGGGGCTCCAGGTGAAGCCGAGGATGTCCACGGCCCCGCGCGATGTGTACGTGATCCGCTCGCCGGTCGCAGCCGGCGAGCGGGCGTCGGCCGCCACGGCGGCCGCTGCCGCCGGCGGCGCGGACAGCGGAAACCGGCGGTCCCCGTGATCCCGCGGGTCGGGTAGCGCGTCCAGGAAGGGACACAGCCGGCCTGCGGCGATGAGGGTCCCGAGCAAGACGCATGGGCCCGGTGTTCCGGCGCGACGGGTAGGAGGAGGACGCAGGGGGCGGCGCGATCTCGTTCGGTTCTCACAGGCCTCGGCGACCACACGATCACCGGCGCCGTACCTGACTGCTTCCCGGCCCCGGAAGCGGACATGACGCAACGTCACGGGCGATGCGTTTGAATCGGACGGAGCCTCGCCATCCGATGCGCCTCGTCTTTCACCGGCCGGGATCGAGGCTGTCCGGCTCTGATCAGATGGGCAGGGCGACGACGGTGAATCGTTCGGTCTGCGGTGATGACACCTCCGTGCGGGCATTGGTCAGGTAGAGGCGGTCGCCGAAGCGGGCGACGCCCGTCGGTACGTCGAAACGAGGGTCGGCGCGCTGGTCGATGAGGCGGCCGGAGGTCCCGCTCGCGTTGAGCCGCACCACCGAAACGACGTTGCTTCCGCCTTGTACCACGTACAGCGTCCGGCCGAGCATGAGCAGCCCGTCGCCGCCGATGAGGGTGACGCTGCCGAGGTGGACGTGGGTTCCTGCGCCGCTGACGGGGTCCACTCGATGGAGCTGCCCCGTGTTCGACTGCGCGACCAACAGCGCGGTGCGGTCCGGGGTCCGCACGATGCCGCTGACGTTCCAGACCTGTTCCTCGCTCTTGCCGGTATCTGGCGGCTCGACCTGAACGCAGACTGGAAACCGCGGTTCACTTGGCTACTCGACCTCGTCATGGACGGACTGCGCGCAGGCGCGCCCAACGCCCGGCGACGGGACTGGCCGCGCACGGGCGCGCCGTCACCGTGGTCGAGCGCGATGCCGAGCCAGGCATGGCGGGAGCCCGGTCGGCGCGGCATATTTCACGCTCCTGGCGGGACGCGGGCGAACCGGAACAGTGATGGAGCAGTGAGGGGGGACGGGTGGCGGGCTTTTGCCGGGCAGATATCAGTCGCTCGCGCCAAGAGTGTGCGCAAGTGCGTCGAGGGTCACGTCGACGATGGCGCGCAGGTGCTCCGTGCTGGTCCCGGCTCTGCTCATGACGGCGAGGGACTGGTTCACGGCCGCGAGGTGGGTCGCGAAGGACTCGGCCGCCTCGTCGTCCAGTCGGCCGGCCTTCAGCGCGGCGCGTAGCCGGGTGTGCTGGAAGCCGATCGCCTCCCGTGCGTGCGCCGCCACGCTCGGGCTCAGCACTGGGGTCGCCATGACGGTTTGGGCCACCAGGCATCCGTCGGGCAGACCGGGGTCCGCGATGCGTTCCAGGGTGACGTCGAAGAACGCCCGCGCGGCTGCCAGGGGCTGGTCGGCGGCGCAGGACAACGCGGCGTCGTACTTGTCTCCGTAACGCGTCGTGTATCGATCCAGACAGCGCGTGAAGAGCGTGTCCTTGTCGCCGAAGGAGGAGTAGATGGAGCTGCGGTTGAGTCCGGTCGCCCGGGACAGGTCGTCCACCGACGTGTCCGCGTAGCCGGCCCGCCAGAACTGGATCATCGCGGCATCGAGCGCCGTGGCGATGTCGAACTGCTTCTTGCCTGCCACTCCGCACCTCCCTCTTGCTCTGCCCTTCCTGGTGGAGACTATCCTCTCATCTTGAACCAACCAGTTCAAGATGGGGTAGGGTGAAGGCATGATCAAGGCCGGATACCCCGCGAACCGCCCAGCGCAGGGACACGCGCACCGCATGCTCGCGGTCGGCGCCATCGCGTTCGTCTACACCGTCGTCATGGCGGGCGGAACGCTGACGATCCCGCTGTACGTGCTGTGGGCCGCGCAATTCGGCTTCGGACCGCTCACCACCGTTGTCGTGTTCATCGCCTATGTCGTCGGAGTCGTCGGCACCCTGCTCGTGGCCGGTTCACTGTCCGACGCCATCGGCCGCCGTCCCGTTCTCGCGCTGTCGCTCGCCCTCACGGCGCTGAGCACTCTGGGATTCGCGCTGGCAGACGGCCTCACGGTCCTGCTCATCTCGCGTGTGCTGAGCGGCGTGGCGACCGGGCTCATCACCGCGACGGCAACGTCGGCGATCGCGGAACTCGTGCGCGGGCGCAGGACGGCAGCAGTGCTGAGCACCGCGGCCAACATCGGCGGCCTAGGTCTCGGCGTCGTCGCCGCGGGCGTCCTGGCAGAATGCGTCACGGCACCGACTCACACCGTGTTCTGGTGCTACCTGGCGACGTGCGCCGTCGCCGGCGTCTGCTGGCTGGTCATCCCCGAGACCGCAGAAGGGCCCGCAGACCGAACGGCGTGCCGGCGGCCCCGTATCCGTCGCCCGGCCTTTCCCGACGGAGCGAGCCGGGTGCGGTCGTTCGTCGCCAGCGGCGTGCTCGTCGCGGCCTCCTCGGGCGTCAACGGGTTCTTCTCCTCGCTGGCTCCCGCGTTCCTGCGCGACGACCTGGGTGTGTCGAACTTCGCCGTCATCGGCGTGGGCGTCGGCGCGCTGTTCATCAGCGCGCTGCTGGCGCAGGTCGTCCTGCCTGCGGCCCTTGTGCGACGCGACATGGGGACGGCCCTCCTGGTCGTGGGGATGATCGTCATCGAGGTCGCGCTGTGGACCCACTCCGTGCCGCTTTTCATCGTCGGCACTGTCTTCGCCGGCGCGGCAGTCGGAACGCTGCTCCGACATGGTCTGAGCGTTACCGACACACTGTGCGATCCCGGCAATCGAGCCGAGCTCAATGCGACCTACTTCTTGTTCCTCTACTCCGGGCTCGTCGTCCCGGTCCTGCTGCTCGGTTTCGCCGATCAGGCCGTCGGGACACGGGTCTCCAGCGCCATGCTCGCCGCTCTCGTCGTGTCCACCGCTCTCGTGGGCCTCGCCCTCGGCCGACGCGCCGAATCAACCAACACACCTGACACCTTCAGCAGACCGTCCACACACCTCACACCAGTGGAGGAGAACCATGAATAACCCCGCAAGCACCCCCCGCGTCTCCGGCAACCCGGTCCGTGACCTGCCGCTGCCCGACCTGGCCGGTTTCACCCACCGTTGGGTCGACGCGGACGGCGTCCGGCTTCACGCGGTCGAGGGCGGCCGGCCGGACGGTCCAGCCGTCGTGCTGCTCGCCGGGTTCCCGCAGACCTGGTGGGCATGGCGCAAGGTGATGCCGAACCTGGCAGACCGATTCCGAGTCATCGCGATCGACCTGCCGGGCCAGGGCCACTCCGAACGCCCGGACATCAGCTACGACACGCACACGGTCGCTGCGCACGTCCACGCCGCGGTCAAGGCTCTCGGAGTCTCGACATACTGGCTGGTCGCCCACGACATCGGCGCGTGGGTCGCCTTTTCCCTCGCCTTGAAGTACCAGAGCCAGCTGCGTGGCCTGGCACTGCTCGACGCCGGCATCCCGGGCATCACACTCCCCGACGCCATTCCGACCGACCCCGAGCAGGCGTGGAAGACCTGGCACTTCGCCTTCCACCTCGTGCCCGACCTGCCCGAGACACTGCTCGCCGGCCGCGAACGGGAGTACGTCGGCTGGTTCCTGAAGGTCAAGACCCTTTCCCCTGACACCTTCGACGACGCCGAAATCGAGCAGTACGCCGCGTCCGTCGCCGCCGGCGGCGGTCTCCGTGCATCCCTGGCCTACTACCGGGACGCCGCCGAGTCGGCGCGGAAGAACCACGAAGCGCTGGAACAACAGCGCCTGACGGTCCCGGTTCTCGGGATCTCCAGCAGCCACGGCTCCATCCCCGACATGGCAGCTTCCATCGGGCCGTGGGCCGACCACGCCACCGGGATCGTCGTGCCGGACGCGGGACACTTCATCCCCGATGAACAGCCTGAAGCCGTCGCTGCCGCTTTGAGCGACTTCATCACCGAAAACGACTGAGACGGGGCGGACGCAAGGGTGAGAACCGGCACCCCACCCCTGGCGTCTTCGGGCCCCGCCACGTGCTGGTGGGGCCCGGACGACGGTGGAGTCGACCGACACCTGCCGCGCCTTTTGCCGAACACGCTCCACCAGCGGTTGTCCCGGCAGATCGGTCTGCGGCAGGTGAGCTGCGGCGCGGCCCGGCGCAGGACCTCGTACACGTCACTGGCAGCGCCGGCGGTCAGGTGGAAGGTCCAGGGCGCCAGCCCGCCACCGGGACAGCGGCGCGCAGCGCCTTCGTGTACTCCTCGGCCGGGGTGTCCAGGACCTGTGCGCAGTCACCGTGTTCGACCACCCTTCCGTGGCGCAGCACCAGCACGGTGTCGCACAACTGCCGTACCACCGCGAGGTCGTGGGAGATCAGAAGGTAGGCGATGCCCGTCGCTGAGCGGATGTCCGCGAGCAGGTTGAGGATCTGAGCCTGGATGGACACGTCCAGGGCGGAGACGGCCTCGTCCAGGATCAGGACGCGCGGTTCAGCGGCGAGGGCTCGGGCGATGGCGACGCGTTGGCGCTGGCCGCCGGAGAGTTCGCGGGGGCGGGCAGTGGCCTGACGGTCGGTCAGGCCGACCTGGTCCATCAGTTCGGCGCGCCGAGCTGCCCGCCCGGCGGTGGTCAGCTCGGTGTGGTGGCGCAGTACCTCGTCGACCGCCGCTCGGGCGCTCTGGCTGGGGTCGAGCGAGGTGTAGGGGTCCTGGAAGACGATTTGCATTTCTCGCGCTCTGCGGTCGCGTTCCGCCGAGCGCCGGGCCGGGGCCGTGCGGTCGCGGCCGAGGACGGTGATGCTGCCGGCGCTGGCGCGTTCCAGGCCGACGAGTATGCGGGCGATGGTCGTCTTGCCCGATCCGGATTCGCCCACGATACCCAGTGAGCCTCCTGGCTCGATGGCGAATGTGACCTGGTCGACCGCTGTGTGGTGGGTGCGGCCGCTCATGCCGTCCGGAACGCGGAAGGTCTTGCTGAGGCCGGTGACCGATACCGCGGCAGCGCTCATGACTTCGTCTCCCGGGCGTTGATCTCGGTGACCCGGTGGCAACGGACCAGGCCGCCGTGGAAGGGTTCCAGTCGCGGCCGCACCGCGTGGCACGCCGGCTGGACGTGGGCGCAACGCTGCGCGAAGGCACAGCCGTTCCCGGCCTCGAAGGCCGACACCGGGCGTCCTCGGATGGCGTCGAGACGCTCGGCCCGTTGCTCGATGGAGGGGCGCGAGCCGAGGAGCCCCAGGGTGTACGGGTGGGCAGCGCGGGTGTGCAGTTCGGTTGCTCCGCGGAGTTCGATGATCTGGCCGGCGTACATCACGGCGACCCGGCCGCAGACCGCGAGGGCCAGGTCCAGATCGTGGGTGATGAAGACCATGCCGAGGCCGCGTTCGCGGCGGAGTCGGTCGAGGATGCCGACGACCTCGGCCTGGATGGTGACATCCAGGGCGGTTGTGGGTTCGTCCGCGAGGATGAGCCGGGGTTCGGCGAGCAGCACTGATGCGATCATGACGCGTTGCAGCATGCCGCCGGAGATCTCGTGCGGGTGCTGCCGCAGCCGCCGTACCGGGTCGTCGATGCCGACCTCGGCCAGTACGACGGCGGCCCGGGCCTCGGCTTCCTTACGACGGACGCCGCGGTTGCGGATCAGGGCTTCGGTGAGGAAGGCGCTGATGCGACGGGTGGGGCTGATGTGCGCGCGAGGGTCCTGGAAGACGACACCGACGCCGTTGTCGCGGTAGCGGCGCAGCGCGCCGGCGTCCATCGCGCCGACCTCCTCGCCGTCGAAGCTGATGGTGCCGTCGAGTCGCGAGCCCGGCGGCAGCAGCCGGGTGACGGCGCGCACGGTCATGGACTTGCCCGATCCGGACTCGCCGACCAGGCCGAGCGCTTCACCGGGGGCGAGGGTGAGGTTGATGTCGTCGAGCACGGTCTTGTGCGCGTCGGCCCCTGGGTCGTCGCCGGCGAGGCGCACGGTGACGTCACTGAGTTCCAGTAGCGGTGTGGCGGTCATGAGAGCGCTCCGGTGAGGGCTTTGCGCATCCTGGGCTGTGCGCGGCGGCGCAGGTAGGGCTGGGGGCGCTCGCCGTTGATACGGGAGCCGAGGACGGTGAGCGAGAGCACGCAGAGCACGATGAGCACCCCGGGCGCGAGGATCGGCAGCCAGTAGCCGCCCATCAGGGCGTTGCTGTCGCTGACCATGACGCCCCAGTCGGGGGTGGGAGCCTGGACGGCAAGGCCCAGGTAGGACAGGGAGGCGAGGTCGAGCAGTGCGTAGCCGAACGCGATGGCGGTCTGCCCGAGCACCACCGGGGTGATGTTGCGCAGGATGTGGCGCAGCGTGATCCGCAGCACGCCGAAGCCCTGGACGGTGAGCGCGTCGACGTAGGGGCTGACCCGTTGCTGTCTGGCGGCGGCCAGCACTATGCGGGCCAGGAAGGGGACGTAGGCGATCGACAGGGCAGCGGCGGCCGGGGCCAGGCCGGGACCGAACAGGGCCACTGCGATGACCGCCAGCAGCAGGCCGGGAGTTGCGTAGACGAGGTCGAAGAGGCGGGCGATGACGGCGGCGACCATCCCGCCGGACCAGGCGGCGGCGAGGGCGAGGGGGATGCCGGCGAGCAGGGCGACGGCCACGACCAGGACGGGGCCGATCAGGCTGGTGCGTGACCCGTACATCAGCCGGGATGTGATGTCCCGGCCCAGGCCGTCGGTGCCGAGCAGGTGGGTGGTGGAGGGCGCGGCGTAGGGGTCGAGCACGGACTGGGCGTCGGGGTCGTGGGGGGCGAGCAGCGGGGCGGCGATCGCGATGAGCAGCACGATGGCGAGGAAGACCGCGGCGGCGGTGCCGGCCGGTCCGAGCAGCGTCCGTAGCCGGGTCAGGCGTGTGCGTGGCGGCCGTGCGGGGGCGGTGTCGGGGGGCCAGGTGAGTGCGGCGGTCATGTGGTCCTTCCGGTGCTGCGCAGTCTCGGGTCGATCAGGGCTTGGACGAGGTCGCTGAGGGCGTTGCAGATGACGAAGGCCGCGACCAGGAGGAGTGAGACGGCCTGTACCACCGGGAAGTCCTTCTGGGCCACGGAGCTGATGGTGAGCTGTCCCATGCCGGGAACGGCGAAGGCGGTCTCTACGATCAAGGTGGCGGCGAACGTTCCGGAGGTGAGCAGCGCGACGGCGGTGACGATCGGGGGCAGGGCGTTGCGGAACACGTGGTCTCGTAGGACCGCCCAGCGAGGCAGGCCGCGCACGAGAGCGGTCTGGACGTGTTCCTTCGCCAGTTGTTCGCGCAGCGCGTTGCGGGTGATCCGGGCGAGGAAGCCGCAGTTGGTGAGCGCCAGCGCGCCGGCCGGCAGGACCAGGCCCCGGACCTCGCCGCCGGTGCCGGTGCCGAGACCGGAGGCGGGGAACCAGCCCAGACGGACGGCGAAGGCCGAGATCAGCAAGGCGGAGGTGACGAACGGGGGGACCGTGACGGAGAGCGAGGTCAGGGCGTTGGCGGCGCTGTCCACCGGGCCCCGCCGCAGTGCGGCGGCGGCGCCGAGACCGAGGCCGAACACCACGACCACGCCCATGGTGAGGGCGACGAGCATGAGGGTGACACCGAGTCCGTGCCCGACGCGGCCGGAGACGGCCTGACCGGTCACCATGGAATGGCCGAGGTCACCGTGGAGCACGCCGGTCAGCCAGTCCCAGTAGCGGACCGGCAGCGGCCGGTCGAGGTGGAGTTGGTGGGCGACCGAAGCGCGGGCGGCGGCGGACGGCGCGCGGCTGCCGAACAGGACGTCCTCGGGGCTGCCGGGCGCGAGGTAGAGGCTTCCGAAGATCACGACACTCGACAGCAGGAGCGTGGTGGCCAGTCCGCCGAGGCGGTTCAGCAACAGCCGGCCCATCAGGGCGCACCCACCGAGGCGGCCCAGGCGTTGTCCATGTAGGAGAAGGTCAGGAGGGCTCCGGTGACTGCCTGGTTCTGGAACAGCAGGGCGCGGGGCGCCACGATGGGTATCCAGGGCAGGTCCCGGGCGATGACCGCCTGGGCCCGGGTCACGTATTGGGCGCGTATCCGCTGGTCCCGTGTGCCCTGGGCCTTGGAGAGGTCGGCCTCGACGGTGGGATCGGTGTAGCCGTTGAAGTTCTGCGCGCCGCTCTTGGTCGCGTAGCTTGCGTACATGTTCGCGGCCTCGGGGTATTCCAGGTAGTTGATGGTGAGGAAGGAGTCGTAGGGGGCGCGGGCCTTGGGTGTGATGAAGAGGTTGCCGTACTGCTGGTCGGGCAGACCGGTGATCTTCGTCTTGAGGCCGATCGAGTTGCCGGCCTGCTGGAGGACCTGGGCGATCTGGGCCTGGGCGGGGCTGTCGGCGGCGTAGCCGATGTCGATCTGTCTGCCGGTGGCCCCGGCTTTCTCGACCAGTTCGGTGGCCGCGCCGGTGTCGGGGCGCCGCACCAGCTTCTGGTAGGCGGCCGAGTAGACGGACCTGGCGGGGCTGGTCTGCCACATGCCCGGACCGGCGACGGCGTGGAGCGGGTCGGCCGCGCCGTTGAAGAGGGTTCGCGCGATGCCGTCCCGGTCGATGGCCATGGACAGCGCCTGCCGTACCCGGACGTCGGAGAGGGGACCGGTGAACCGGGAGACGATCAGGTCGATGTTCTGGGTGGTGGAGCCCGTCGCGCCGACGTAGAGCTTTCCGTTGGTGGTCCTGCTCAGCCGGGTGATGGTGGACGGAGGGAGGTCGAAGGCGCCGTCGAGGCTGCCGGATGTCAGCGCGTTGGCGATCGCCGAGGGGTCGGCGAGGAATCTGAAGGTGAGGGTGGCGGCCTTGCCTGCGTGGGCGCGGTCCCAGTAGGCGGGGTCGCGCTTGAGCACCATGGTGTTCGTGCCGTCGAAGGAGGCGATGGTGTACGGACCGGAACAGACCACCCCGGTGTCGGCGTTGCCGAAGTTCTGGCCCGCTTTGACCGCGAACTCCTTCTCGACGACGGCCCCGGCCAGGATGCCGAGGCTGCGTACGAACACGTAGTCGGGCTTGCTGAAGCTGATGGTCACCTGGCGGGCGCCGGTCGCCTTGACGGAGGTGACGTCGGCGTAGGAGTCGGCGTAGTTGCTGGCCTCGTCGGGGTCCTTGTTGCGCAGCAGGCTGTACACGACATCCGTGGCGGTGACCGGATGCCCGTCGCTGAACGTGGCACGCGGGTCGAGGTCGAGGACCAGGTGCCGGGAGTCCGGCTGCGACCAGCTCTTGGCGATGCCGGGGTTGAGGCTGTAGTCGGGGCCGGTGCGCAGCAACGGCCGGCAGACGTTGCCGAGGACGGTTTCCTCGGGAAAGTCGGCGGTCTTGAGCGGGTCCTCGGAGTACGGGGCACGGTAGTCGCCGTACCAGGTCAACTTGTCCAACGGACCCTTGCCGGGTGGGGTGGAGACCCGCGCTGTGCTGAAGTTGCTCGTGACCCCGGCTCCGGTGCCGGAGCCACAGGCGCCGGTGAGCAGGGCGAGCGCCACGAGAAGGGGCGCGGCACGCAGGAGTGTTCTGTGCACGATCGTGCCTCTCTTCGACGGGAACGGCGCGTCCAGACGGCTGCCGGCCCGGGCTATCGGGCGGCGTGGACGAGCGCGCCCTCGACGTAGGTGCGCAGCACCCGCGTCTCGCCGATGGCGTCGGCCGGCCCGGCGAAGGGATTGCGGTCGAGTACCACCAGGTCGGCGTACTTCCCGGTCTCCACCGAGCCGGTGTCGGTGTCGAGGTGGTTCACCCGTGCGGTGCCGGCCGTGTAGGCGGCAAGGGCGCTGCCGAGGTCGAGGCGCTCCGCCGGGGCGAGGACACGGTCGTCCGCGCCGGGGCCGCGGCGGTTGACGGCGACGTGGACGCCGAGCATCACGTCGGGGGTGCTCACGGACCAGTCGCTGCCGGCGGCGAGCATCGCGCCGGAGCGGACGAGCGAGCCGAAGGGGTACTGCCGGCCGGCCCGCGGCTCACCGAGGAACGGAATGGTGAGGTCGTCCATCTGTGGTTCGTGCATCGCCCACAGCGGCTGGATGTTGGCGGTGGCCCCAAGCTCGCGGAAGCGCGGAATGTCATCGGGGTGGACGAGTTGCAGGTGCGCCAGGTGGTGACGGTTGCCGCGCGGGCCGTTGCGGCGCAGGGCTTCCCCGACTGCGTCGAGAGCGCTCCGCACCGCGCGGTCACCGAGGGCGTGGAAGTGGACCTGGAAGCCTTCCGCGTCGAGCGAGCTGACGTACCCACCGAGTTCTTCGGGGTCGATGAAGTCCAGGCCGGACGTGCCGCTGGAGCAGCCGCAGCCGTCGAGGTAGGGCTCCAGCATGGCGGCGGTGTGGTTCTCGGCCACGCCGTCGAGCATCATCTTGACGCTGCCCGCGCTCAAGCGCCCCGTCTGTGCCTCCTCACGCCGGGCGAGGAACCGCGGAAGCTGCTCCATCCCGCTTTCCCGGTCCCACCACTGGGCGGCACGCACCCTGGCGGTGAGAGTGCCCTGCGTGGCAGCGGCGAGATAGGCGCCGTAGACGTCGCCGGGCCCGAAGCCCGGGCCGACCGCGGCGTCCTGCCAGCCAGTGATGCCGAAGCTGTGCAGGTGGCGCTGGCCTGTGAGGAGTCCCTCGTAGAAGTCCTTTGCGGAGACGGCCGGGATGTGCCGCGTCACCAGTTCGGCAGCGCCTTCCTGAAGCATCCCGGTGGGCGTGCCGTCGGCGTCGCGTTCGATCCGGCCGTCGGGCGGGTCGGAGCTGGCATGGGTGATCCCGGCGATGTCCAGGGCGCGGGTGTTGGCCCACACGCCGTGGCCGTCGCGGTTGGGCAGGGCGACGGGACGGTCGGTGACCACGGCGTCGAGCAGCGCGCGGTGCGGAGTGCCGCCGGGAAACGCCTCCATGCTCCAGCCGCCGCCGGTGATCCACTCGCGGTCCGGGTTGGCGGCGGCGTAGGCGGCGACGGTGTCGATGTAGTCCTGGGCGTCCTCGAGATCGTGCAGGTCGCAGGTGCGCATGGTCGTTCCGGCCAGGACGGGGTGTACGTGGGCGTCCTGGAAGCCGGGAAGCAGCAGCTTTCCGGCGAGGTCGACGACCTCGGTGCCGGCGCCGATGAGGTGGGCGACGTCATGGTCGCTGCCGACGACGACGATGCGCCCGTCGCGGACGGCGACCGCATCGGCCCAGGAGCGGGCCGGGTCGACCGTGTAGACGGGTCCGCCGCTGAAGACGAGGTCGGCGAAGTGGTGATCGCGGGGCACTGAACCTCCGTGCGAGAGCTCGAAAGGAACTTGTATCGGCCGGATGAGCGAACATCACAGCCGATGACACGGGCACTGTCAATGACGTTGACAAGGTGCAGCGGTTACGATCGGATCCACTCATCTGGAGGCATGGCCCCGGCCTGGAACGGAAGGAACCGCAGTGGCGGAGCAGGGCACCACGGCAGCCGGCCCCAAATCCAAGCGGCGAGCGGTACTCAGCCGCGAAGCGATCCTGAAGGCGGCCATGCGGCTGTGCTCGCCCGAAGGCGGCGGGCTGTTGACGTTCAGCCGGCTCGGCAGGGAACTAGGCGCGGACCCTACAGCCGTCTACCGGCACTTCCGCGACAAGGACGAGCTGGTACTGGCGTTGACCGACCTCCTGATCGAGGAGTCGCTGGCACTTGCCGCACGTTCGGCACCGGATCACCGGCATTGGCGCAACTGGCTGAGCGCCACCGCACACGCCATCCGCACCGTCCACCTCGCCCGGCCCGCGCTGGCCGTCCTCTGTGCGACACGCACCACCGCCAGTCCCGCCGAGACCAAGAGCGTCGAGGAGATAATCGACGTCCTCCACCGCGCCGGACTGCCGGTGATCGAGGCCGCCGAGTGCTACCGGACGCTGCTCGACCTGACCTTGGCCTTCGTCCAGTCCTCGGCGGCGTTCCTCACCCTGGACCCGGAGGCCCAGGCCAAGGACGACGCCGCCTGGGCCGTCAAGTACGGGTTGCTGCCGGCCGACCGGTTTCCTCTGCTGCACCAGAGTTCGCCTCGGCTGACCGAGCTGTTCCGCAACGACGAAGAGGTCTTCCGGCTGGTACTGGAGACGTTCCTGGACGGGATCGCGCTGAAGATCGAGCGTGCGCAGCGCACCGGGTGAGCGAGCACGCCGGGAGCGCTGCGGACGACACCGCGGAAGCCGAGTCGGTGGAACGGCTTGCCGACCTCGTCGATGGTGTGACCGCAACGCCTCGGCGGCCTGTCACCGGCGGAGGAAAGTCCATGACCACGACCGCCGACCGCGTTCCGGACGCTCCTGGACCAGTACGGCATCCCCCGGTCGAAGTCCTGGCGAGGCCTCGGTAGCTGACTTCTCGACCATCCGGGATCCGTGGGAGAGTCAAGCTCGGGCTCGCCGACTCGACAGAGCAGCACGGCGTGGTCGGGGTGCGGCTGTTGGCCGACCGGCGGAGCCGGCCCCCTCCAGGACGGTTCAGCGGTCGCGCCACCAGCGGGCCCCGGGGCCGAAGACGTCCCGGAGGGTGTTGGTGGCGCAGTGGATCTCACCCTCGCTGACGTGTACATCGATGAGGTCGTCCACGTAGCTCACCCGATAGCCGGTGCTGCGGAAGGCAGCGGTGATCGCCTCGGCGAAGACGTCCTTGCCGTCCACGATCGGGCCGTACGGCTTGGGGGCGACATAGCGGCCGCCGTTGAGCACGAGCCCGTTGGCGGTGCCGGGAATCTCGGCGACACTGTCCCGCATCGCCTTGAGCTGCTTCTGCTTGACGTCCTTGGCCGGCCCGTCCTCCATGCCGCGGATCTCTGCCTCGAGCATGGCGTAGTCGAGAGAACGAGCCGTGAAGAGGGCCGGGACGCGGATGATTTCGGCATCGGTCAAACCGGCCTTCGCCCTCAGCACGGCGATGTTGGTGTCGATCCGTTCGGCCGCCCGCTCGTTGGTGCCGGTGAACTGGGTGTCGGCAAGAAAGCCGTCGATGGTGCGCTGGTCGATGCGTCCGTCGTACGGCCACTCCAGCTTGGGCAGGCCACCGTGCAGGAGTTCGCCGCCATGGCCCTTCTTCCGGACATCGCGCAGGAGGGCGAGACCGGCACGCGGATCCGCGACCACGGCCCGCCAGCCGAGCCTGCTGCCGGGTACCGGAAGGAACTGCACGAACTCGTCGACGTGACCGATGGTCAGCCATGAGGTGTCCAGGGAAATCGGGTCCTGCATTCCCTGGGCGCGCAGGAAGGACAGCATCTCGGGAGCGGGACCGCTCTCCCCCCGGAGCCAGCCCGTTCCCGCCGATCACGACGCGGCCGTGCGGGTTGCCGGGGCTCGGCGGCACTGTTTCCAGGTTGCCCATCGAGTCGTAACTGCTCTTCTCGTCCACGTCGGGGACGTGGGAGATGTGGACGGCGGCCACGTCGTGTCCGGCCAACTCCGTGAAGGCGGTGCGGGCGGCGACGCGCCGGTCGTCGTTGACCGAGGTGATGAGGACCCGCATACCGTGCGGGCGACCGTCCGGACCGGGGATCGCGGTGTAGCCCGGCTCGAAGATGTCCTGGGCCCAGACGTCGCCCTTGGTGTCGAGGGCGCGCGAGTCAGACGTCACCCCGCCGTCGGGCAGTGCGGCATCCAGCTCCCTGACGAAGGCCTCGGCGTAGGTGTCGCCTTCGGCGGTCGCAGCCCGCAGCACCTTCTGAACCGGGGCGGTGTTGAGCTGGGTGAGCACCGGGGCCTGACGCAGCCTCAGGTGTGCCGACGCGCTGGCGCCGTCCGCGGTGACGGTGAGCGTGACGGTGGTGCGACCGTCCCAGTCCGCGGGGTCCCTGATCACGTCGAGGCCTTCGACGCCGAGTTCCACGCCGCGCCGCAGCTCCTGCGCCGTCAGACGGGTCTGCGGGCCGACCGCCTCCCAGCCGAGCGGTGCCGAGCCGCCGGGCCGGTGCACGAAGAGCCGTATCCGATGGGCATCTTCGGCCGGAATCGTGATCCGTCCGCTCGCGGAAGCAGGGGCACCGGCCCAGGAACGCGTGCGGAACCGGGCGATGTCAGCCTCGTCGTCTCTGCCGTTGACGATGTCGTCGGCGGCATCGTTGCAGGCGGCGAGGTCGCGGTCGGTCTTGTTCTGGTCCCAGCGGTGGTCGCGGACCGACTGCGCCCACTCCGCCTCGGCCTTGTCCCGATCGGGCTCCTTCTCCAGTTCTGCTTGCTTCTCGTACAGCGCGTCGTCGTTGGCGGCCTCGCGCTCCACTGCCTGCTCGACCAGGGCGTGGGCTCGGGCCCGGCACGCGCCTGCGTCGTCGTCGATGTTGGGGAGGAAAAGCAGGTCCGGGCCGGCTTCTGCGCGCTGCTCCGCCCGGAGGCCGGCGAGCGGTGTGCCGACGGCCGCGGCGGGAAGGACCGAAGCGAGGAGGCCGGCGCTCACGGCACCGGTCACAAGGATGCCGCGGGTGTGGTGTCTCATGGCACGCATGCTCACAGAGCGGTTTGCGATTCCTGTCAGGCTGCTGTCAGCGAGAGGTCAGGGGCTGGGCGGCGGGCGGACGGGACACGGTCGGCCGTACTCGCTCAACGGTCGCCGCTCGAAGCGCCCCTCCGGTGCGGGACCATGCCGTCCTCCTGGCGGTGCTGTCGCTCTGGCGGCGGTTTGCGTGTCGGGGAACCAGTGCAGGCAGCTGATCGTCTTCCCGGACATGCCCTCCGTTCTCGTTCTTGGAGTCGATCCGAACACCGTGCCTGGTATGGACGGGGGCGCCATCCGCGCGGCCCTCGACCAGGAGCTGGCACGCTTTGGTGCCCATGCCGTCGATGCCTCCATGACACTGATCGCGCTGGACGAGTCGGCGGAGCCCACGGTGATCGCGGCACTGTCCGAACGCGAGTGGGACGTCGTGGTCATCGGTGGCGGGATTCGCAAGCCGGAACCTCTCCTGCCGCTGTTCGAGCAGGTCGTGAACCTGGTCCGACGGTATGCACCCAAGGCCGCGGTCGCGTTCAACACCAGCGGCGGCGACAGCGTCGAAGCGGCCAGACGGTGGCTGTGAACCCCGGCCGGGCGGGTTGACCGTGCCTGCCACGAGTCGGTCATCGGCCGCTGTGCCTGCAAGGAACGGATACCCGTCGCTCGGCACCCGACTGCCGACGGGTTCGTAGCGGTCGTCGGTCTGGGGCGTGGACAGCCGGCGCGTGGCGAAGTCATCGAGGATGCGCAGGTCGGGGTAGATGAGTTCGCGCATGCGTGTCCCGGTGCGGTCCGTGTGGCCGTCGGCGGACTCGGCCAGGATCCCGCGTTGTTGTTGTCGTGCGCTGAGGCTTCGTGCCAGGGGTGAGCGCCTGTGCGCCCCCGAGGCCCTCTCCCGCGCCTTGGGGAGGCACGTCACGGTCGACGCATGGGGGGAAGACAGGGAAGCGTGTGTGGGCCGCGGCGACGGCACGGACTGCCCGAACGGCGAGGTGTTCGAGCCGGGCGAGGCCGGCCCTCGATGTGAGGAATGCCAGCATCACTGGGAGCTGGACGAGACGGAGCGCAGCCGTCAGCCGGCGGTGGACCACGGTCTGACAAGGCCGAACGGCGACCCGGACGAGGCAGCACACCGCGGGACAGCCGCATGAGCTTGTTCTTCGACGGGCCATGACCTGCACTGACCGGTGGCGGGGAAGGCTCGCGACCGGACCGGGGGCGGCTGCTCCGGTGTGGCACGCCATGGGGCTGCAGCGGACCGACGACAAGATCGCCTTCGCGCGGCAGCGGGAAGCCGAGCAGGAACACGGTGATCGGGGCCGACAGCCCGCTGGACACCACGGTCGAGCGCATCATGCACGAGAGCGCACTCGTTCATCTTCCGACCCTGGACGCCTGAATACCCGGACGGGCCCGGCGGTCAGGGGGCGTGGGCGGCGTCGGGACCTGTCGGCCGCGAGCCCGCGTCCTCAGGGTCCGGTGTCATCCGCAGGACTGACACGGTTGCGCGCGGTCCGACCGAAGGCGGCCATCGGAACGGGAACTGCGGCTGACTTCACGGCCCGCTCACACCGGGACGATGGACCGGTACCCAGATGGCAGTACCCCTACGGACAGGCGAGCGTCGTCAGCGTCGCCGGATCGAGTACGCCGGTGTCCGGCCTCGGTGCCGTGGGGCAACCGACAGTGAGAGGAAGTACCCAAGATGGCCAAGCTGCAGAGCCTGGACGCGAACACGCCGGCGCAGTTCATGGCGGAGACCGGGCCCATCGTCCTGGCCAACACCTTCTTCGTCCCGAAGGCGAGGACCGAAGAATTCCTGCTCCTCTTCCGGAGGCAGGCGGATTTCATGAAGGCTCAGCCGGGCTTCGTCTCCCTGCAGATGCACAAGGGAACGGCGGACAGCCGACTCCTGATGAACGTCGCGGTCTGGGAGTCGACCGAGGCCCTCGCCACGGCGTTCGGCAGCCCGGAGTTCCAGCGTATGGCGGCCGAGTTCCCCGACGACATCGTGTCGTACCCGCACATCTTCGAGCAGATCGACGTATGAGACGGCAGCTGTAGCCAGTAGCGGGCAACCGGAAAAACCCCCACCCTCATCCGGGCAGTCATCCACCGTGCACCGAGCCGGGCCGCCGATGCCGCGGGCGCTTCAGCGGCCGGCTCGTCCCGGCCTCGCCCTCACTGCGGGCGCGTCGCTGATCCTCAGCGTGGTCAGGGGGATCCCCCCGCTGCTCGCCCCGATCGACAACCGGAGCAAGGCGTCGACCCTGGCAATCGGCCCGCCGATGGGAAGCAGCAGATGAACCGCTGGGCCGGCTCCCCTACGTCCGTGCCGCCCTCATCATCGCGGCCTTCGCCCAGCTGGTCGCCCCCTCGCCTGACCCCGCGGGCCGACGCCGCCCAGGCGACGCACAAGTCCCACTCCCCGGGCGGCAACGAGCCACCGGAATCCCGGCATCCGGGCATGCGGCCGCCGTCCATGTCCACACCCGGCCCTCCCGGGCCGCCTGACAACTTACGGAGAAGAACCATGTCGCTGAAGAAGATCAACACCGTCCTGGCCGGCGCCTTCATCCTCTTCATCCTCTGGTTCGGAGGGGAGTTCATCCTGAGCCCCGAGACGACGGCGCCGGGCTTCGGCCTGCCGAGCTGGCCGGCCGGCGACGGGGACGGCTTCCTGATCATCAAGGGAATCCGCGACGTCGTCCTAGCTCTGGTCCTGGGCGTCCTGCTGGTGACGGGCCGTCGTCGGGCGCTGGGCTGGGCGCTGCTGGTGGAGGCTCTTGCCGCGTACGGCGACATGGCCACCGTGCTGGTCCACCACGGCTCCGTGGCCACCGCGCTCGGTGTCCACGGCCTGACCGCGACACTGATGGTGGTCAACGGCCTGCTGCTCATGCGCGAGACCCGCAAGGTCGCGGCGGTTTCGGCAACGCCCGTCCCGCAGCCCGCCTACCGGTAGGCCCGTCACGTCCCCCTCGCCACCGAGGGGTCCGGTCCCCGCACCGGACGCTTCATCGCCCGCCATGGCGAGATCGCCTGGTCCTGGGACCGGCGGTGCCGGGTCACCGGCCTGAAGCGGACACATGCTCCGCCGACTCCACCGGTTCTCCGGCGCTTCGGGCAGCCGTCGTCGGTGGACCGGATCACCTGCGGCCACAGGCGACCCGGACATGTCCTGCTGCGCATTCGAGATGGCGGGCGCGGACAGGGCCGAGTCCCGGTCGTGGGTTTCCGGGGTTACAGCGGTTACAGCCAGCCGCGTTCGTCGGCCACCCGCACCGCCTCCATCCGGTTGCGCGTGCCGGTCTTCGCGATGGCGGACGACAGATAGTTGCGGACCGTGCCCCCGGAGAGGTGGAGGGCGCCGGCGATGTCGGCCACGGAACCGCTCGCCCGGGCGGCCAGCAGGACGTCCCGTTCGCGTGGGGTCAGCGGTGACTCGCCCGCGGCGAGGGTGGCGGCCGCGAGCTCCGGGTCGACGACGCGCTCTCCGCGCATCACGCGGCGGACGGCGTCGGCGAGCGCCTCGGGCGGGGCGTCCTTCACCACGAAGCCGACGGCACCGGCGGTCATGGCGCGCCGTAGATAGCCGGCCCTGCCGAAGGTGGTGAGGACGACGACGCGGCACCGCGGCACCCGTGCGGCGAGCTGGGCCGCGGCGGCGAGCCCGTCGAGTCCGGGCATCTCGATGTCGAGCAGGGCGACGTCCGGGTCATGGGCGAGCGCGGCGCCGACGACCTTGTCGCCGCGGTCGACGGAGGCGACGACCTCGAAGTCGTCCTCCAGGTCGAGCAGGGCGGACAGCGCGCTGCGGATCAGGTCCTGGTCGTCGGCGAGCAGCAGCCGGATGGTGCGGTGGGTCGTCATCGCGTCGTCTCTCCCTGTCTCGTTCCCGGCGCCCGGCGTCCGCCCCTCACAGCGCCACCCGTAGCCGCCAGCCGCGCGGTGCGACCGGCCCGGCTTCCAGGACGCCGCCGGCCTCCGCCACCCGCTCCCGCAGCCCCACGAGTCCGTTCCCCGCTCCCCCGGTGCCGCCGCCCGCGCCGTCGTCCCGGATCTCCACGGCCGACGCGGTCAAGGTCACCTCGCACCGTGTCGCCCGCGCGTGCCGCACCACGTTCGTCAGCCCCTCCCGCACGACCCACCCGAACAGCTCCTGCCGTTCGGCCCCGACGGGGTCCGTCGTCAGCGGCAGCCGTGCCTCCACGCCTGCGGCGCGCAACGGCTCGCGCCCGCGGGCGAGTTCACCGGCGAGGGTCACCTCGCGGTACCCGGAGACGGCGGCCCGTACGTCGGCGAGGGTCTGCCGGGACAACTGCTCGACCTCGGTGATCTCGTCGACGGCGCGCTCCGACCCGGCGACGGCGAGCTTGCGGGCGAGGCCGCTCTTGACGGTGATGACCGTGAGGGAGTGGCCGAGGAGGTCGTGCAGGTCCCGGGCGATCCGGTCTCGCTCTGTCTGCTGGGCGAGCCGGGCGACCTCGGCGCGGGCCTCGACGAGCGCCTGGTTCGACTGGGCGATCTCGCCGAACGCGGACACGGTCAGCGCGGTGAAGACGAGGGCGACTGCCTCCAGCCAGCCGGGGCCGCTGTGCCAGGGCCGCACTGCCCAGGGAACGACGACGGCGGCCACCGCCCCGGTGCCGATCAGGAGGGCGGCGTATCGGCGGCGGCGCAGCGCGGCGAAGGCGACGATCACCGTGCACAGGAAGAACGCGTACTCGTGGGCGAACGGTAGCGTGGCGACGAACAGCACGGTCAGCACGGTGAACGGCAGGACCGGGTGGCGCGGCGCTCCGCGGCTCGCGGCGAGCGTCCCCAGGACGTAGCAGACGCAGAACGCGGCCACGAGGGCGAACCCGGCGATCCGGGCACCACCCGTGCTGTACTGGGTGACCCCGACCGCGGTGACGGCGGGGTAGGCCAGCATGCCGGCGGCGAGCAGCGTCCGCCGCCACCCCCGTGACCAGCGCTGCGGATCACTGCCCACCGCCCGGGTTCCTGGCATCTGCATGGCGGGCACGGTAACACCGCTCCTGAGCCGCGGTGCGCTCATCGGGACCGGAACAGGGCACGCATCTCACGGCCGTTGACCAGGCGGACGACGGCGAGCAGGAGCAGTCCGCAGACGCTCTGCTCGATGCGGAGCCAGACGGGGAAGAGGCCGGGCAGCGCCACGATGACGGCGACGGCCGCCGTCATCACGGCCGTGACGATGCGCAGCCGAAGGAAGGCGCGGCGCGAGCCGCGCGCGGCGCCGACGGCGAAGGTGCAGGTGAGGGCCGCACTGCCGGCGACGATGACGGTGCGGGTCCACACCGCGTCGTCGACGACGTCGGCGTGGTCGCGGAGCAGGAAGACGGCGACGAGGGTCGCGACGCTGAGGGCGAGGTAACCGCCGACGAGGCGCCTGACCGGGCGCAGGGCCCCTCCGGTCGGCGCCGGGTCGGATGCGGATGCCGGCTCGGGTACTGCTGCAGGTGAGGTCATACCTCCGAGGGTCGGCCCGCGAGCCCCTCCCACGGCAGTGAGCTGACCCACGACCCTCCCATGACATTTGTCAGGGCTCGCGAACGGCCGCTCCCGACACAGCGGGCCGGGCGCCGGTCGGCGCACCGGTACCACTGGAGGAACTGCCCGAGCACGCGCACTTCGACGAAGCAGTGCCCCTCGGCCGGTTCCTGCGGACAGTGCTGCACCAGCGCAGGCCTGCCCTCGCGGCGTTCCGTCCGCGCCGCCACAGCCGTCGTCCCGCACTTCGAGGTGGAGGCGTCCGTCGCGATGACCGCCGCTCACCCGCGCGCGGTCGGCACCGCTGTGTCTGGCGACGTTGGCCAGCGCCTCGCAGACCACGAAGTACGCAGCGGATTCGACCGCCTGGGTGGGCCGGCCCGGCAGTTCGTGGTCGACGTCGACGGCGACCACGCAGCGGTCGGCGGCGTCAGCGACCGCGGCTTGAAGGCCGTAGTCCGTGAGGACCTTGAGGTGGATGCCGTGGATGAGCTCGCGCAGCTCCGCGAACGCCTCGTCCGTGACCACGATAAGCGAGACCAAGCTGACCCTGTTGCGCCGCGAGCGCATCGGCTTTGTCTTCCAGGCCTTCAACCTGCTGCCCTCGCTGACCGCCGAGCAGAACATGGCCCTGGGGTGGGCATGTGGGGCGCGTTGAGCCTGCTCTCGGTGTGGACGTCCATCGAGCTCCCGTGGGCGACGCTCGCGGCGGCCCTGAGTGCCTGCGTGGTGCTCGCCGCGGGACGTCCTGGCGCGGGTCGTCGCCGGCCTGCCCTCGCGGGCCATCGCCATGGAACTCCGGATCACCGCAGCCACCGTGCAGGACCACCTGAAGAGCGTCTTCGCGAAGACCGGTGTCCGCAGCCGCCGGGAACTGGTGGCGACCATCCTGCACCTGTGAGCGAGCCGTCGCCGCAGCTCCGCTCGCCACGACGACGCCTCGGCACGCCCGGGACCACGAACACCGGGCGAAGCGTCGAGCCGTTCCGTGGCAATGGGCGAGTTCGTAGTCCGCGTTCGCCCAGGCGCCGTCCATCGTCCAGCCGTTCCCGGTGACGCAGAAGTAGCCGGTGGGCGGGCAGGCCGACGGGTTCGCGGATTCCCGGGGCGGAATCGCGGGGAACCGGAGGGGGACGTGGCGCCCGCCGGCGGAGTAGCCGACGGGTTGGGGTGTGACCGGGGTACGCGCCAGAGGGGCAACGAGATGATCTTGAAGCCCTGATGGCTCGGCCCCCGCATTTCAGAGGGACGCGCGCGCTGTTCTGCCAGCGGCAGAACAGCAGCAGGACCGGGCTCGACGATCGCTACAGTCCAGTCTCATGACGGCGATTACAACGCGCACGGTCGAGTACCCGGCCGACGGTCTGACGATGATCGGCCACCTCGCGCTCCCGGCCGGAGTCGACCGCCAGCCCGCGGTACTGCTCGGACCAGAGGGCACGGGACTCAGCGACGTCGAGCGCCGCCGGGCCGATGCCCTCGCCGAGCTGGGATACGTAGCGCTGGCCTTCGACCTTCACGGCGGGCGCTATTTGGGTGACCCCGAGGAGATGCTGGCCCGTTGCATGCCGCTGCTCGCCGACCCCGACCGGATGCGGGGCATCGGCCATGCGGCACTCGACGTGTTGCGCACCGAACCGCGGACCGACCCCGACCGGATCGCCGCCGTCGGTTACGGCACCGGGGGCGCCATCGGGCTGGAACTCGGGCGCGACGGCGTCAGCCTGCGCGCGATCGGGACAGTCAACGCACTGACCACGGGCCGACCGGGCGAGGCGGCGCGCATCCGCTGCCCGGTGTGGGCCGGGGTCGGGTCCGAAGACCCGATCATGCCGCCCTCGCAACGGGACGCGTTCACAGCCGAGATGCAGGCCGCGGGCGTCGACTGGCGCCTCACGGTCTACGGCGGCGCCTTGCACGCCTTCCACCACCCGACGGTCGACCACACCGTGCGCCCCGGCGTCGGCTACCACCCACGGCACGCGCGGCGAGCCTGGCGCGACGTCGTCGACCTGCTCGCCGAGTGCCTGCCCGTGACGGAGGTTCTGGGGGCATGACCCAGGTGAGCACGCTGGCGCCGGGCCTGGTCGGCGTCGGACACCGACCGTCCCCTCCCCTCAAGGCCGCACAGCAGAAGAGTATTTGGGCGGACGCTCGATCGCGCAGACGCGTTCGCAACGGCCGTAGTAAATGCCGGATTCAGCAGTTGGGGTCGCAGGACGGTGCGGCAGCTCACTTGAGGTCATGAAATCCGCTCAGCCGCAACGGGCCGCCCGCTGACCGCAGTCACCGGGCATGCCGAGGCGGGGCACTCGCGCACCGAGGTGGAAGCCGGCGTGAGGAAGGCGGTCCGGTACTCCCGGGAGGGGTGACTTCCGGGGCGGCGGGTCGGCACCGGCAGGTCCGCGAGCAGGCCGGTCAGGACGGGCAGGTCGTCCCGCTCGTGGCAGGTCGGCACGACGACCAGGGCTCTCGGGGGCGCGACGGCCACGGCAAATACTGGGGCAAGGGTCGGGAGCGGTTCAGCGGTACCGGCACTTGGCACTCGGCGTTCGCGGAGCGCTGGTCGCACTCCAGTGGCTGGGGCCTACGCCCTCTGCTGCCGTAGATCGTGGCCGACGCTGATGGCCGTGGCGGCCAGGAAGCCCAGCGCCAGAGTCTCGGTGAGGGAGCCCGGGCGAAGAGCGGTCCGGACGGCGGCGAGGAGGTTCTGGCTCGCGGCGAGGGCCAGTGCTGTCCCGATGTGCAGAAGAGCCGTGGACAGCCGGCGCGTGGTGGGGAGGGTCGCGGTCCTGGAGATACGGGCGACGAGAACACACAGGCGCAGTGCGACGAATCCGAGCGTGAGCCAGTAGTAGGTCACCGCGGCGGTGCCGGCGAAGCCGGTGAGGTGTTCGGCGATGCCGCTCCAGGCCGTCAGGCACAGGGCGACGACCGCTGCGGTCGGGGCTGCCAGGGTGCGGAGCGCGTCGGCCGCCAGGTTGCGCAGCGCTGCGCCGCTCAGCGGTGGAAGCGGTGCGGCGAGGACGATGCCCAGCAGGAGCGGGACCAGCCACAGGCTTGTCGCGGGGTGACGGATGTCGGCCGTGAGGGTGGTGGAGGGCTCGGCCGAGCGCAGCAGCAGCCCGGTGGCCGCGGTGAGCGCGAACAGGGCGACGGTCAGCACGCGGCGGGTCTGGCCGGCGAACGTCTCGGGCCAGTCGCCGGGGTGCAGCCACAGCCGCGCGGCGCCCGCGAGGGTGTCGGGCCAGGAGCGGATGCCCGATGCGGACACCTCGTGGCTGATGTCGTCGCCCCAGCGGTCGCGCACGGGCGGCGGGTAGAGCCGGGTCAGGAGCGTGGCCGCGTTCATGCCGGGGTGATCCCGAGTGCGCGCAGGCCGGCGGCGGAGATGCGGGCCATCTGCTGGAGCTCGGTGCGCAGTTGGTCGCGGCCCGCTTCGGTGATCTGCATGGTGCGGTGGCGTTCTTGGGCTTCCGCCGCCTGGTCCGCAGGCTGGATCAGCTCGCGCGCCTCCAGCCGGGACAGTGCTCCGTAGAGGCTGCCGGGGCCGAGTTTGCGGCCGGTGAGTTCTTCGATCGCGGTGTTGATGGCGTATCCGTGCAGCGGGCCGTCCGCGAGGACGGTGAGCACGAGCATCTGGGCGTCGTTGCTGTGCATGGGTCTCCTTGCCTCCGGTTCCCCATGATACGAGCCGCGATACTACTTGTCACGTAGTACGAAGTGCGTACTATAGCGAGCCATGGAATACGTGAAGGAGAACGGCCGGGCCTACTCGGCGGTGGTCTGGACGAGCCTCGGCGCTGCCGGTGTGTTCGAGGCGTTGACGGTGCTCGCGACCCAGGACAACACGGTCAGGGCGGCCAGCCCGTGGCAGGACGACCCGTACGACGTGGTGGTGTCCTTGGCTCAGTTCGCGGTGCCGATGCTCGCCTTGGTGATCGCGTTGCGGCTGCTCGCGTGGCGGGCGCCGGGGGGTTCGGACCGGGTGCGGCAGACGGTGCGTGCGGCGGGGGCGATGGTCACGCTGGTCGGGCTCACGGTGGTGTCCGAGTGGGCCGCGGTCTTCATCAGGACGCCTGCCTCATCCTCGGGGACATGGGCCTCGGTCCTGATCGGCGGGCTGGTGGTCAACTCCGTACTCACCTTCGTGGCAGCCGTCTCGCTCCGGCGATGTCGACGCCGGCGTCCTTCGGCGGGCGGCCCGCGGAACGACTGGCTCGGCGACGCCGTCTTCCTCTGCCGGCAAATTCCCGTACTGCGGCGCCGGTTCGGCCCGGACGAGGTGGTCTGGGTGCGCCGTCGCGCGATGACGGTGTTCCTCACGCTGAGCTCGCTGGCCGCGGCAGCCGTCACCGGCGCGCAGGCCATCGGCGAACGCTGGACGGATCCGCTGCTCATAGCCTGGTTTCTGATCGTCGCAGCGACCTCAAATCTCGCTTTCTGCGTGATCAGCAACGCGGTCGCGGGATTCATCGCCCGCCCGCCGCGCACCCGGCCCCGCCGTATCGCCGAGGCAGCGGCCGTCGCCGGATGCGTCGCGGTCAGTGTGGCCACGGCGTTCCGTGACGCACTGTGGCCGCTGTTCGGGACGGGATCGCTGACGTCCGTGCCGGCCCTGGCTGTCCTCACACTCGGCGCGGGTCTGGCCACGTCCCTGGTCACAGCCGCTCTCCTGCTCGCCTGTTTCCCGCATGGCTCCTCCGGCCCGCGCCGCCGCTTCGGCGCGGCCGCCGCCCACCTCCGACGCCCAGGCACGCACCGGTGAAAGGCGTGACGATGCGACCGTCCACATCCCATGAACAGGCAAACCCGACGATCCGTGCCCTCGAGCTGTCCAAACGGTACGGACGCAGGCAGGCCGTCAGCAAGCTCAGCTTCACCGTGGAAGCCGGTCAGATCTGCGCGCTGCTGGGCCCGAACGGGGCGGGCAAGACCTCCGCGATGCGCATGCTGGTCGGCCTCTCGTCCCCGGACACCGGCACCGCCCGCATCCTGGGCGAGCCGGTCGGTCCGGGCGCGGACGTGCTGCGCGCAGTCGGCGTTCTCATCGACGGCCCGGCGTTCGTGCCACACCTCACCGGCCGGGCCAACCTGCGGCTCCTGTGGTCGGCGACACGACAGACATGGCCGCCCCCCGCTCTGGACGACGCCCTGGACCTCGCCGGTCTCGGCGAGGCGCTCGAGCGCAAGGTCAAGGGCTATTCGATGGGGATGAAGCAGCGGCTGATGCTGGCCCAGGCCCTGATGCGGAGACCGGATGTGCTGATCCTGGACGAGCCCGCCAACGGACTGGACCCCGGTGAGGTCCGGGCCCTGCGCGAGTACCTGGGGGAAGTGGCCCGAGGAGGGGCCGCCGTACTCGTCTCCAGCCACCAGCTCGCCGAGGTGCAGCAGTTGGCGACCCACGTCGTCGTGATGAACCACGGCCGGCTGATCGCCGCAGGACCGATGGACGAACTGCTCGGCGCCGCCGGCACCTACCGACTCCAGGTGGACGACACGGAGAAGGGGGCCGCGCACTGCCAGGCGTCGCGACGGCAACGACACAGCGGGACGCGATCGTCGTCACCGCGCCCGGCGTGCACTCCCGCGACCTGGTCCGCGCGCTGGTCACGCAGGGCATCGGCGTCACGTCCGTGCGGCAGGAGAGCAAGTCCCTGGAAGAAGCGTTCCTGACCATGACCGAAGGAGCCGGCGAGCATGCTGCGCGTTGAACTGACCACCCAGCTCCTGCGGATCCGCACGCTCCTCGTACTCGCCTGTCTGGCCGCTGTGCCCGTACTGTCCGGCCTTTCGTACGCCTCGGACGCCGGGCATCGCAACGGCCGCCAGACCGGCCTGTTCGGCGCCTCCCCCTACTCCGCGCTCAACCACGCCATGGCGAGCATGGCGTTCGTCGAACCGCTGCTCCTGCCCATCATGGTGGCTCTGCCGGCCGCCGCGATCGCCTCGTCCGACCGGGAGTGGGGAACCCTGCGCTACCTGTACGTCGCGCCGGTGAGCCGAGCACGCCTGCTGGCGGCGAAGCTCGGAACTCTGGTTGTCGTGACCGCGATCGCGACCCTGTGCGTTCTGGCGGCCGGCCTGCTCGCCGGCGTCGCCGTCTTCGGCTGGCACCCGTTCCACATCGTCGGCGCTCCGAATCTCACCGGCGGCGAGACGACCACCCGCGTCCTGTCGGCGACCGGCTACTGCCTGCTGTGCATGCTGAGCATCGCAACGATCGCCTTCGCCCTGGGACTCCTGCTGCCCCGCGGTGTCGAAGCCCTCGGCACCGCCGTGGCCTTCGTGATCGCTGCCAGCCTGTTCAACGGCGCGCATGCCCTGCACACCGTGCAGGTTGTCCTGCCCGTGCACTACTGGCAGGACTGGACCCACCTGTTCGACCCCTCCGGGACCGCCCACCTCGGCACCGGCATCGTGGTCCAGGTCGCCACGATCGTCGTGGCCACGTGCTCCGCCGTGCTCGTGCTCTTGCGACGCGACCCCGCGGCATGACACCCGCTCCGCCCGCGATGCCCGAGCTCCGCGACGGGTCTCGCCGCTGCCTGCCGCGGTCGGCGAGGCGGTGGAGACTGCCGGGCCGGCCCTGCCGCTACAGCCTGAGGATGGTTCCCGCCGTCCTCGACAGCACCACCGACGGTGAACCACCATCGTGCCTCCGGGGGAAGGACTTGACTCTCCCACGGAGGGAGACATGAAGGTGGGGACATGGACGACGGCACCCAGTACTCGATCGGTGAGCTGGCTCGGCGCACAGGGCTGACGGTCAAGAAGATCCGGTTCTATTCCGACCGCGGCATCGTGACACCGGCCGATCGCACCCCCGCCGGATACCGCCGCTACGGCCCGGACGCCGTCGTTCGCCTGGCCCTCGTGCGGACACTGCGCGAACTCGGCCTCGGCCTCGACGTGATCGGGCGTGTCACGAACCAGGAACTCACGCTCGGCCAAGTCGCCGCCGAGCACGCGGCCGCCCTGAACGTGCAGATCAGCGTCCTGCGTCTGCGACAAGCCGTGCTCACCACCGCGGCCAGACGCGAGCCGACCTTTGAGGAGATGGAGCGCATGCACCGGCTGGCCACGCTGTCCAAGACCGAGAGACGGCGCCTGATCAGCGAATTCCTCGATGCGATCTTCGACGACGGGCACGTCATGTCCGGTGGAGCCGCCGTACGACGATCCATGACCCCTGAACTGCCCGACAGCCCCACACAGGAACAGGTGGAGGCATGGGTGGAGCTGGCGGAGCTGTCCCTGGATCCCGGCTTCCGTGACGCCCTGCGAAGCCTGGTCGAAGACCACGTGGCCGATCTGCCCGACGGCGTCGTCACGCCGCCCCGCCCGGACGTCTTCGCGGTCACCCGCGAACGCGTGGCAGCAGCCGTGAAATCCGGAATCAGCCCCGACTCACCGCAGGCCGATCCTGTGGTCGCGACGCTCACCGCGGAGTGTGCGCTCGCCGTCGGCCGCGCCGACGACGCTCAGCTGCAGGACTGGCTGTTGCACCGGCTGGAGTCCGCGAACGGCCCACGCAAGGACCGGTACTTCCACCTGCTCGCAGTGATCAATGACTGGCCGGCCCCCGAGCCCCTGGCGCCACTGATCGACTGGTCCGTCCAGGCCCTGCGGGCGCGAGCGGCCCGATGACGCGACCGACGAACAGGATCGGTACCCGGTTGGGGGTGGACGCCACGCAGTCGTCCACCGCTCTCCTTCTGCGTCAGTGGCGGGCGGTGGATACGGCCGAGCTGGTCGGGCTGCATCGGGACGGTTCCATGCGCCGCTGGGCCGGCTCCGGCATCCAGGACGAGGCGGACGCGGCACGGTGGGTTCACGAGCAACAACGAGGGTGGGAGACCGGTGACCGCTTCGCATTCGCCGTCGTAGAGCCCGAAGCCGCAGGTGGCGAGGAGCGATTGATGGGGCACATCGTCCTCAAGGGCGTTGCCCCTGGCTCCCCGACCGCCGAGGTCGGCTACTGGACCGCGGCGCACACGCGCGGTCGGGGAGTCGCTTCCCGCGCGCTGCGTACGCTCACCGACTGGGCCTTCACCACCTTCGCGGGTGACGGACTGACACGCATGCACCTACTTCACCAAGCGGACAACCCGGCGTCGTGCCGGGTCGCACAGAAGTGCCACTACGAACTGACCGAGCTCCTGCCCACGGCACCGCCCGCATATCCCCTCGACGGCCACCTTCACGTGCGCGAGCGCATCCTTCGAGCCACGGGCAGGCCGACGCGGCCGGGTTGAAGCCGAGGGCTTCGACGGGGCAGAGGCTGCGGGCATTTCGACCACGACGTCAGCCGTTCCACCGGGTCGTTGACGGTCAGGCAGAGGGGCGTCGACGGGTGCCGTCGCCGCTTCCGTTCAGCGGGATCAAGGTCTCCAGATGAGCGCCCTTGACCCAGGAGCCCAGCAGGTCGCGGTGCAGAGCCACGATGTCCTGGCGCAGCGCCAGGCCCAGTGCGGCCTTCGTGAACGTGCGGCAGGTGGTGACGAACAAGGCGACGTCGGCGCCGTGTTCGGGGCGGGCGGTGCCGACGAACTTCTGCATGTCCTGCGAGGACACGCTCCGCTGCGGCGCATACTTCTTGCACTGGACGACCAGCTTGCGGCCGTCGGACAGGTAGCCGACGACGTCCGCGCCCAGGTCGCCGCTCCTGCCGCTGATGACGACCTTCGTGCAGCCGTCCCGCCGGCACAGTTCGGCGACATAGGTCTCGAACTCCCGCCACGACAACGCGTCGACCTCGGCCATCGACAACTCCCTTGCCCTGGCCTCCTCCTGGGCCCGCCACGCGCGGTCCTGGCCGACCGCGCGACGGTGCGCCCGCAGCAGCGCCCATCCGGCCCCGACCACCACGGCCGCGGCGAGCACGGCCACCAGGACGGGCCACACCACCGTCCAGTGCCCGGCCACCCACACCGCGGCAGCCAGCGCCACCAGCCCGCCCCAGCCCTGCAACTGCCTGCACGTCCGCTTCTTCAAACGCCGGCGCCGTCGTCGTGCTGCCATCACTCCCCCGTTCCCACGACCAGTGGCCCGCACCCCGACCGTCCCCTGCGTGTGCGGAGACTCATCGGCCGGCCTGCGTGACGCCGCTCGCAAGCTGTCCCACGATGTTCGAGATCCCCTGGCCCGCCGGGGTGGGCGCGATAAGGACGCCCAAGGAGCGCCGACTTCCCGGTCGCTTCGGCGCCGCGCAGGGCGTAGGAGGCGCGGGCCGCGGCATCTGCGGCGGACGGGGGCCAGCACCGCCGATCACTCGGTGTTGGGCAAGAGGCCCTGACAGAAGTCGTTGAGGGCATCCAGTGGGAGTGATCTCGGGTGGCCCCGGCTGAAGGGCCTCCAGGCCCCGCCCGCCCTGTGAATGAACGGATCGCACGGCGGAGCACTGGCTCCGACCTGGAACCTCGCCTGCAAAGCCGATCGGTCGGCTCAGCGGACGCGGTCGTAGACGAGGGCCAGCGTGCCGTGCCCGCCCGCGGCCTGACTGACGAGTGTCCACTGCCCTGCGGGCAGACCGTCGTCGAAGAGGCGGGGCCCGCCACCGAGGAAGACCGGGAAGATCGTGAGCGCCAGCCGGTCGACCTTGTCGCTCGCCAGCAGCGCCTTGATGACGCTCGCGCTGGACAGCACGAGGATGTCACCGCCTTCCGTTGCCTTCAGGTCCCCGACCACCTCGGCGGCCGGCTTGTCGACGACCGTCGCCCGCTCCCACGGCGCTTCGTCGCGAGGGTCGAGGAGAGCACCACCTTGTCGGTGTCGACGAGCCACCTCGCGAAGCCCTCGTCGCGCGGGTCGGCGCTCTCCATGCCGATGACGGTGGGCCAGAAGCCGAGGAACCCCTCGGCGTTGACCCGCCCCAGCAGGGCCGTCGTGGCCGGCTCCCAGAGGCTCGTCAGGTGGTCGCGGGCGACGTCTGAGACGGCGTACGGCATCACCCAGCTCATGTCCAGCGGGTTGTCCGGCGCGGCGTAGCGGCCGTCGAGGGAGAGGGCCAGGTTGGTGACGACTCTGCGGCCGGCGACCTGCTCTGTCATGTCGTGCTCCTCGTGTCGGTGCTGTCGGTGTCGTGCGAGTCCGCGGCGAGGGTCGCCGCGAGCCTGTCCAGGCTCTGGCCGAAGCCGATCTCGATGCCGGCGATGAAGTCCGCGGCGTCGATCGCGCTGTCCGTGATGCGCCAGTGGACGTCGAGATGTGAGCCCGTGTCGGTGGGCCCGAGGACCATGTCGACGTGAGCGGTGAAGGCGAGGCGGCCGTCGGGAAGCAGCGGGGAGAGCCGGTAGGCGAGGCCCTCACCGGGGCGTACGTCGTCGACGACACCCTCTGCGCGGCCTGCGACCAGGTGGGAACCATCGGCGTCTTCGGCGTCGCGGTACTCCTGGACGATCCGCCCACCGGGTCGCGCCTCGAAGACGAGCTCGCAGACGCGGAGGTCCTCGGGGGTCCACCAGTGCGCCAGCAGGACGGCCTCGGTCAGGTGGCGCCAGACCAACTCCGGGCGCCCCGCCAGCGACCGGTGGAACGTGAACGAGCGCTCGTCGGCCCATCCCGGCTCCTTCGCGGCGAGCCGCTCCGCGTGGAGGCCGCGCTCGTAGCGGTCGTACGTCGCGTGCGGGCCGCTGACCTGTTCCGCGGTGTCGGCGATGCGGCTGAGCGCGGCCGCCAGGTCCCGCAGGGGGCCGGGCCGGAGTGCGTAGATGCGGCGCTGACCGGTGCGCTGGGAGGTCACGACACCGGCGCGTTCAAGGGTCTGCAGGTGCTTGGTCGTCTGCGGCTGGCGCGCCTCGGCGAGCCGGGCGAGGATGCCGACCGGGTGGGGCCGCTCGGCCAGCAGCTTGACGAGCCGCCAGCGGGCCGGGTCGGCCAGTGCGGCGAGAAGTGCGTCCATGGCCACGATTATTCCTGGCTACGAATATTCGTGTCAAGGAATACTTTGGCTGGCTGCGGCAGAACTGCCGGGCCAGGCTGGTTCCGGACTGGCGCGGCCGGCTGGCCCCGGACCGGCCGCGGCAGGCTGGCTCCGGACTGGCGCCGCCCTCTTCGCGGCCTCCGGCTCGCTCACCGCCGACACCTGAACGTCCTGACAAAGGCGTCGTACGCGCCTGGAGGGGATGCGGCAGCGGGCGGACGAGCCGACAGCCAGGCACCGGGAGGTGCCGGTCCCGCCAGCGTGCGTACCGTGAGCCGCATTCTCCGTGGCCTCGCGACGACGGTGCTGATTTCCTTCCATGCGCACTCAATTCCGTGGCCACCACCCGGGCTTGAAAACCACCGGCCGCGAAACCGGTCGCGAGCGGGGGAAGCCGCACACGCGAAATGAAAGGCGCCCTTCCGCACCGTTGGCGCGCCTCCGCAAAGCACCGTTCGAACCCCGTTGATCGTCATCGGCTCTGGGATCCCAGCACAGCGACGCATCCCCACCCAGCGCTGTGAACTGCCCATACCTGGACATTGGAAGCAAGCTTTCCATGACCTGCGTCACGCCGGCATGAGCCGACCTCACGCTTTCATGGGAAATGTGCCTGCTCGAACAATTTTCATGCCACAGTGCACCGTTGGCATCCCGACAGGTCCAACTTCCGCACATTTCCAGGATGTTGATACTGTTCACGAATTGCGGCGGGCGTCGATCCACGGATCCGCCGTCCGTCACGGCGCGAAATCCGACACGTCACCGCATTACTCGCAGAAGGGAAAGTCCCGTATGCAGAAAGCTTTCTGGAGCAGACGCCGCGGCCTCGGCGCGCTCGCGGCCGCGACCGCTGTCGCCGCCACCTCTTCGGTCCTGTGGCCGGCCACCGCCACGGCCGCCGAGACAGCGGGCACCGGCCCGGTGCCGCTGCCGGAAACCGAGCGCGCCAGGGCCGTCCGCGCGTGGCCGACCGGCGGCAAGGGCGTCAAGGCCGCCACCATCACGGCCCTCTACGGGACCGACACGGGGATCCGGGGCGCCGCGGACAAGGCGCTCGGCGGCGGCCTCGTCGAGCCCGTCGTCGACAAGATCACAGACACCGGCACGGACCTGGTCTCCGGCATCACGAAGGGCCTCAGCGACATCTGGGGCCTGACTGCCTGATCCCGCCCGTCCTCTCTCCCGGGGCGCCGCGATCAGGCAGCGCCCCTGCCCTCTCCTCTCACGGAAAGTTCCTGCCTCCATGCATGGAATACCTGGCGGGCGCGCCACAAGAAGACGCGCCCGCTCGACGGTCCTGACCGTCCTCACCGCCCTGACCCTCGTCCTCACGACAGCCGCGACGAGCCAGGCGGCCGAGCCGCCCGCGCCGGCGAAGGCCGCGTCCGCCACCAAGTCCGCAGCGTCCGGCGCGGAGACCACCGGGACCAGCAGGTTCGCGGCCGGCTCCGGTGAGGACTGCACCGCCACCGCGCCGGGCTCCAAGGAGCGCCGCGCAGGTGCCGTCGAGTCCTGTGTGACGGTCGCCCCCGCCCCCGCCCCCGCGAAGGCGAAGACCCGCACCGGCGTGGCCGCCACCGCCGCGGCCGCCGCCGGCAGCTGCGACATCACCAGCCCCGGCAACTACAGCTACGAGCGCTTCTCGTACTGCGTGACCGGCATCAACGTCACCTACATCCTCCGCAACAGCGACGGCGTCGAGCTGGGCCGCGGCGTCCTGGAGGTCTCCACCGGCGGTGACCTCTCTGCGACGGCCACGACCTGGAGCGAGCAGGTCTCCGTCACCATGATCAGCGCCACCGGCGACGTCGCCGCGCTGAACGCCAAGTTCCGCGCCTCCTGCGACGCCGGCTGCACGGCCACCAAGAGCGCTCCCTGGTTCGGCGGCAGCATCGTCCTCGGCCAGACCCTGACCGGCACCGTCACCTATTCCTCGTCCCAGACGACGGGTTCCTCCGCCTCCTTCTACACGGCGTACGCGATGTACGTGACGTCACCGGGCGCGACGGCGGTCGACCCGAACGCGTCGTGGAAGAACGCGCGTCAGATCAGGTGCGACGACGCGGTCGGCGGCACTTCGGTGGCGGGCTGTGCCGTGCCCTCCGTCATGGCCGTCGTGCCGATGAAGGCGACGAGCGCGGACGCGGGCGGCGCCGTGGCCACCTACGGCTGGGCCCAGCAGAACCTCAGCGGCGCCTGGGGGAAGAAGGGCAGCCCCCTGACCCGGTCGACGAGCGGCGTGACCGACCGCACCGCCACCACCTGTGCGGGCTTCACGGCCCAGGCGGAGCTCGTCGAGAGTGACACCTGCGCCGGCTTCCCCTTCGGGGAGGCGAAGGAGGGCGGTGCCGCCGGCGACCGGTGCGTCGAGGTGATCCCCAACCTCGGCAACGGCGAATGGGACACCTACGTCCTCAACGACGGCCACGTCCTCGACCCCGCCTCACTCTGCGTTCAGTCCCATGTCACCCCCGCCGACAAGCAGTTCGCCCAGACGCAGCTCGCCGACGGCTTCACGGCCCAGCGGGTGATCGACGCCGACAAGTTCGAGCTGACGGTCTCGACGCCGGACACCGGACCGCAGGCCAGCTGTTTGAACGACCCCCCGCCGGCCGGAGCGCTTCCCAACGGCGACGGCTGGTTCAAGAACACGACCGAGCCGGTTCCGCTCGTCAACCAGACTGCCCCGGCGGACGGGCCCGGACAGCGGCCGACCCAGGCACAGGCATGCCTGGGGAAGAAGACCACCAAGGGAAGCGGAACCAGCGATCCCGTCACCGGGTACAAGGACGCGGAGGCCTTCAAGAAGGCGAACGGAGTCACCAACGGGCTGGCCCGGTGCCATCTCATCGCAAGGATCCTCGGCGGAATGGGCACGACTGCGCTGACCCGGTCCAATCTCGTCCCCTGCTGGCAGTCCGGGATGAACACGGGCACGCCCAGCATGCGGACCTACGAGGACATGGTGCAGAGAATGATCCAGGACCCCAGCTCCACTCTCGGAGCGAACGACGCGATCTTCTACCAGGTGACGCCCGTCTACAAGGACGCGAACAGCACCATTCCGGTGGGCGTCACGATGCGCGCCGACATCCAACGGGCGAACGGCACGACCGAGGAACTGTTCCCCAACGTCTACGTCACCAACACCCTGATGAATACTGGGACGCTCAACCTCGGTAACTGATTTGAAGATCCGCAGCAGTTCGCGCCCACGGGAGCCGGCATGAGTCTCATCACCCCACCGCGGCCGTTCGACATCACCGCGCTCTTCCCTCAGCTGGCCCCCCTGGCGCGCACGGCGACCCGGCTGCATCCGCGCCCGGGATCGCCCACCGTGCACGACAGCTCCGTCGGGGGGCCGCTCCTGTGGCCCGCCGACGAGCCGTGGCCGTACTGCGACGAGCCGCACGACAGTCGCGTGGCGCCGGTGGTCCACTCCCCGGACGACATCCGGCTACTCCGCCGTATCCATGCCGCATCGGCCGAGCGGCTGCACCTCGACCCCGAGGCAGCCCAGTGGACCCCCGAGGAGCTGGCGACCCTGGAGCGGATCAGGGCGGGCCGCCCGTGGTTCGACGGCCCGATCCCCCTCCTGCCCGTGGCCCAGCTCTACGCCCGCGACATCCCCTTCCCGTGCCCGCCCGACGCGGACCTGCTCCAGGTCCTGTGGTGTCCCTTCGACCACGCGGACGCCCACCCCGTCACCGCACTCTTCTGGCGCTCCTCCGCCACCGTCACCGACGTCCTCGACGCACCGCCCGAGCCGCCGATCGTCCAGCTCGACCGCTACCTCCCGGAGCCGTGCCTGTTCTCACCGGAGCAGGTCACCGACTTTCCCCACCCCAGGGAGCTGGACGACGAGCTTCGGGACCAGTTGAACGACGCGCGCCGCTGGGAGACGATCGACCCGGCTCAGTACAGCACGTACACGGACGATCTGGGCGAGCTCTATCTGGGCAACCTCTCCACCGCCCCCGGCTGGAAGACCGGCGGCTGGACCACCTGGGGCGACATCGACCCCGTGGACCGCCCCTGTCCGGAATGCGGTACGGAGGAGGTCCCGCTCCTCACCATCGCCTCCTCGGAGTGGGACGGCATCAGCAAGTCCTGGATCGCCGAGGAGGACCCGGCGAACCCGGCCCCGCCTCCCCTGGGCGCCCGGGACGGCAACTTCACCTTGATCGACATCGTCGGCGGCTACAACCTCCAGCTCCACGCCTGCCCGGCCGACCCGTCCCACCCCCACATCGAGCTGGTCCAGTGACCAGCACGCCAGGAGCCGGCAGGAGCCGGCAGGAGCTTTGCCGGTGCCCTGGACGCCCCGGCCGCGAACTGGGACTCAGGGTGGCGGCCACTCAGTCGTTCGGCATCGGCCCGGTCCCTCAGCGCCTCGGCGGAGTTCGTCATCGTCACGCAGCCCGGCCGTTACTGTGCCCGCATGAACGGTAAGGATGAGGCGAGAGCTCGTCCCGACTGGCGAGTGCTCATCGTCGGAGGCGCGTCCGGGATGGGGAAGACCAGTGTCGGGCGGGCATTGGCGCGACGATACGACATCCCCGTCGTGGAGGTCGACGACATCGTGGAGGCCCTCCTCGCGATCACACTGCCGGAGCAGCTGCCGGAGATCCACTTCTGGCGCACTCACCCGGACGCCGCCCACCAGAGGCCCGAGTCGGTGGTCGAGCGGCAGATCGCGGTCGCCGAGAAGCTGGCGCCGGCGATCAGGGCGGTGGTCGCCAACCATGTGGACACCGACACTCCGGTGATCCTGGAAGGGGACTACGTCCTGCCCGGACCGACGACCCCCGGCGGCCCCGTCCGTGCCGTTTTCCTCCATGAGGACGACGAGGGGCAGGTGGCGGCCAACTACCTGTGCCGGGAGCCGGAGGCCGGCCCACAGCGCCATCGCGCACGCGTCAGCGTGCTGTACGGCCGATGGCTCGCCGCGCAGGCGCGGACTGCCGACGTGCCGGTCCTCGCCCCGCACCCCTGGGAAAGCCTGACCGACCGTGTCGTCGCAACGATAGAAGGCACAGACCGCCGCCAGCTCTCGCCGCGGCGGTGAGCGTTGTGACGGTGGCGGGCGGGAGGCCGCCGAGGAGCCGGGGAACTGCTCCGGCGCGGGCACCGAGTCGCCCGACGACAGGCCGTGCGGGCAGAACGGAGGAGGCACCTTGCTGGTCTGCGGACACACTCCCGGAATACCTCGCTCCGTAAGGGAGTTGAAGGGGTGGTCCGATACAGAGCGCCGTTCTCCCCGGGCGACAGCTTTTCCCCCGGACGAGCGAAGGAAGAGTGAGAGATGAAGTCCGTCATCCGGACGGCTGCCGGCGGACCCGAGGTCCTCCGACTCGTCGAGCGTCCGGTGCCCGAACCCGGCCCGGACGAGGTACGGGTCCGTGTACACGTCTCAGGTGTCAACCCCACGGACTGGCGCAGCCGCAGGCGTCCGTTGCCGCCGGGCATGCCGGAGCAGGTGCCCCACCAGGACGGCGCAGGGGTGATCGACGCCGTCGGTTCGCAGGTCGACCCGGTGCGGGTCGGGCAGCGGGTGTGGATCTGGGAGGCCGCGTGGGAGCGGCCCTGGGGAACGGCACAGCAGTACACGCTCGTGCCCGCCCCGCACGCCGTCGACCTGCCCGACCACGCTCCGTTCGAACTCGGCGCCGCCCTGGGCATCCCGGCCCTGACCGCCCACCGCGCGCTGACCGTTCACGACGGCGGGCCGGGGCGTGTCGCGCCCGGCACCCTGCGCGGCGCGACCGTACTGGTGGCAGGCGGCGCCGGCGCGGTCGGTAACGCGGCCATCCAGCTCGCCCGCTGGGCCGGAGCGCGTGTGGTCACCACGGTGAGCAGCCCTGCCAAGGCCGTGCTGGCGCGTGCGGCAGGGGCCCACCAAGTGGTGAACTACCGCACGCAGGACGCGACTGCGGAGATCCTGGCCTTCGCCCCCGAGGGCGTCGACATCGTCGTGGAGGTCGCACCGGGCGCCAACTCCGCTCTCGACATCGCGGTGGCCGCCCCGGGCGCTGTGGTGGCCTATTACTCGGGCGGCGAGGATGAGCATCTCTCCGTCCCGGTACTCTCCTCGCTTGCGGCGAACCTGCGCTGGCAGAGCGTCTTCGTCTACACCGTGCCGCGTGCCGCGAAGCAGCAGGCGCTCACTGACGTCGCGGCGGCCGTGGACGCGGGTGCGCTGCGCGTCGGCGAGGAGGCCGGGTTGCCGCTGCACCGCTTCGCGCTGGAGCGTACCGCTGACGCCCACGCCGCACTTGAGCAGGGCGTGGTCGGGAAGGTCCTGCTCGATATCCCGTGACCGTGGCGCTGCTCGGATGTTCCCGGTCTCCGCAGACAGGTCATGGTGGATGGCGGGCGTAGGCAGACATCAGGGCAGGACAGGGCAGGGAGAGGCGGGCATGAGCGGAGCCTGACGCGGCGGGTTCGGGGTGGCAGGCGGATCGGCCGCCCACCACCCCGGTTGTACGGACTTCGCGTGCTGGGGTCAGTTCCAGCTGCCGGTGATGGCGAGGGTGGTGGGGTCGGCGGGGGCGCCGGGGGGTGTGTCCGCCGGTTCCCAGGTGCCGTTGGTGTGGCGCATGGTGTGCTTGATCACGCCGTCTCTGATGATGGCCGTATGGAATTCGCCGTCGACGGAGGTGGCGGCGACGGCGGTGACGGGGCCGGTACCCAGGACGGAGGCGGCGAGGTCACCGAAGGCGGTCCAGGTGCCGGTGGAGAGGCGGGCGACGTGCTTGATCCCGCCGGTGGGTTCGGTGAGCACGGCCTGGAGATCATTGCCGGTGCCTGCGAAGGCGATGTCGCTGACCTTGGCGGGGGCGCCGGGGACCTTGGTGATCTCGCCCCACTTGTCCCAGGTGCGATCGTTGTGGCGGATGGTGTGGAAGGCCCTGCCGTCGGCGAGGACCACGCCGACGTGCGTGCTGTCGCCGACACGGGCGATGGTCACCTGGGTGGGGCTGGGAAGAGCTCCGATGCCGGCGGTCAGGTCGCCCCACTTGGACCACTGGCCGGAGGCGTCCCGTGTGGCGTGGTAGACGCGGCTGTCGGTGATGGCGACGAGTTGCAGTTCGCTGCCGACGGAGGTGGCGGCGATCTTCTTGACCCCGGCGAGGGCGCCGAGTTCGGTGGTCAGGGGGCGGAAGGCGACCCAGGTGCCGTCGGGGTTGCGGACGGCCTGGTAGAGGGTGCCGTCCTTGCCGAGGGCGACGATGGTGTTGCTGCCGGAGATCGCGGCGTCGGAAGCGACGGCGACCTCACCGATGTCACCGGCCTCCTGCTCGACGTCACCGAAGGCGGACCAGTCCCAGTTGCTGTCCCGGATGGTGTGGAAGAGGTTCTTGCCGGCGGTGGTGGCGACCATCTGCAGACGCCAGGGGGTCAGGGTGGAGGAAGTGGACTGCTTCACCCAGCCGGCGAGGTCGTCGACGCGCGTGGCGCCGGCGCCGGTGCGGGTCGAGGCCGATCCCAGACAGCCGCCCTGCCAGGAGGTACTGGCCACGGCGGCGAGTTCCAGCAAGCCGTTCTTCTCACGAAGGACAGGGGCTCCGGTGTCACCCTTGCACACCGGTGTCCCGTCGATCAGGAGCTGGGTGCCGTCGACCTGGTTGACGGTGAAGGCGCCCGTGTGGAGGGTGTCGGGCACCCAGGTGTCCTTGGTGCGCCCGTAACCCGCACCCTGCATCTGCTCACCCTGCGTCGGCGCGGTCGCGCCGACCCGCAGCGGGGCGATACCGGTGACGGGGGAGGCCAGCTTGGCCAGCACCAGGTCCCGGTCCGCGCGCGGCACCAGCTCCACGACATCCCTGACCTGGCTCACGGTGGAGCCCGGCCGGGTCAGGCCGATGGTCGCGGTGGTCTTCCACTTCGGCGCGCCCGGGGCGGCCTGGTAGCCGAGATCCGGGTTCTCGGCGAAGCAGCTGCTCGCAGTCAGTATCCACTGGGCGTTGATGAGTGTTCCGGTGCAGGATCTGAAGGTGTCACCGATGGCGAGTTTCGCGGTGAAGGTGTAGCCGGTGTCAGCGACGGGCGGGCCGGCGAGGGCGGAGGCGGGAGCGGTGGGCAGGAGGAGGGGCCCCGACACCACAACCGCTGCCACTGCGGCGAGTTTCGTCAAAGAGGTTGATTTGATTCGATGCATGTCGGTTCCTTTGGATTCGGTGGTGAGCTGGAATTTCGACGCGCTACATGGGACGAGCGCATCGCGTGAGTCCCGGGGGTCTCCGGGGTGAGCCGGCCGAAGGGGCCGACCGGCCGGAAGCAGAGGGTGTCCTCCTGGCGCGTCGCCATGACCTTCACTCAAGGGCGATGCCCCGCTCCTGGAGGATCCGGTCGGCCCCCGGGTGGTTGAAGTCCGCCACCCCGCGTAGCCGGGCATCTCGCCTGCGGCCATGGCCGCGAGCAGGGTGCGCGCGGTGAACTTCTTGCGATGCGGCCCGGCCGCGGTCACGACGTGGGCCTTCATCCCCTTCCTTCGTCGTTCCACGGGGGCTGCCGGGCGTGCGCGCCCGGCGCGGGGTCGGCTGGGTGTCCTGCTCAATCAGGCCACCCAGCCGGGATCCGTCGGGTGCGCGGGGTGTTCGCACCGTGGCCGCTGCGCGCGGCGGGCACCGCCTCGACGGCCGGGGTGAGTCAACGGGTCTTCTCCACAGTGGAGTCGCGGGGGTCCGTCACACATCGCGAGCGCGATGTCGTGACCGGCCAGGGGGCGTCGTCGACGAGTCCGCCCACGTCGAGGCCTGCCCGGTGCCCGGAGCGCGGCGCGCTGTGCGCACCCGTTCCGTGAGGGTCGACAGGAAACGGCTCGGAATCGGCAGTCCCACTGCTCCGCCGAACTCGAGCACTTGCAGATTCCCCCGCATTCCGACAGCTCCCGCCCCCCGGCGACCATCAGTCGCTTTCCCCTCGCCCAGACATCATCGAGATCGTCCGGAAATGCCGTCCTTCAAGATCCCTGCTTTGCCGAGCCCATACATGTCATCGCCGCCCGGCGCGCTTGTCCACTGCCTGAAGTGGACGAAACCGGGCACCACTTGAAGATCCCGTGTGAGGTCCGTCACTTCTCCATGAAGGCCGCGCACTCCTGAGTGAGGATTTCGTATAGCGCAAACAGTGCCTTTCCTGGCCCATCGCCTGACTACTCCTCATTTCCCTTGACGCCCAATTGCTTTCCGAACCACTGCTCGGAAAAAGGGTCCAGCCCGAGCCCGCATTCGCTGTACGGCACCACAGACAAGGAGGAAAACGCCCTCATAGGGGCCAGGCCACCAGGGCCGCGGCGGCGTACGCCCTGCACGGGCACGGGCACGGGCACGGGCACGGGCACGGGCACGGGCACGGGCACGGGCACGGGCACGGGCACGGGCACGGGCACGGGCACGGGCACGGGCACCGAGAAGATCGACGGCGTTGACACCACGCCGTACAGCGTCTCGATCGACGTTTCGAAGCTCCCCGGCGGAGCCCAGCTGCGAGACGGACGCGGCCCCGAGCTGCCCGTGCGGTCAAGGCCCGCTCGGTGACGCAGTTCTCCGACTTCGGTACGCGGGTGGATGCCGAACCCCTGCCGTCCACGAAGGTGCCG
Source organism: Streptomyces sp. NPDC056160 (assembly GCF_042268205.1). Lineage (NCBI taxonomy): Bacteria > Bacillati > Actinomycetota > Actinomycetes > Kitasatosporales > Streptomycetaceae > Streptomyces > Streptomyces sp. NPDC056160. The sequence continues at coordinate 6,353 of NZ_JBHJUW010000055.1, read as the reverse complement.
ACCTGACCGAACGGATATCGAATGTGTCACCCCTGCGTGCTGTCCCATGCGGGCAAACAGGGCGCGTGAGGCGTCGGGCACACGATCGGCGTCCGGACACGCCCTCCCGCACCACCATGCGCCGTTGAGGCTCGACCGCTCGCGGGCAGGATCACCGTGGACCCCGACAGAAAGGGCCGGCCGTGGCAAGTGAGTTCCAGCGCGACAAGCTCGTCAACATGTTCCGCGCGTTCGACGCGGACGAAAACGGCTACCTCGACCAGCGCGACTTCCAAGCCCTCGCGGAACGCTGGAGGGGCCTGCCCGGCGTGCGGCCGGGGTCCGAACTGGCCGCACGCGTCGACACGGTCATGCTGGGCTGGTGGGACCACCTCGCGACCCACGTGGACACGGACAACGACGGCAAGGTCGACCTTGACGAGATACTCGCCATGGTGGACCGACTGCCCGTCATGCGTGAGGTCGTCGCCGCGACAGCCGAGACCGTCTTCGACGCCGTCGACGGGAACGGCGACGGCCGCATCTCCCCCACCGAGCACCGGCTGCTGGTCGACACGTGGCACGGCGAGAGCGTCGACATCGCCGGCGTCTTCGACCAACTCGACCAGGACGGGGACGGTTACCTCAGCCGACCCGAGTTCACCGAGCTGTGGATTCAGTTCTGGATCAGCGACGACCCGGCGGAACCGGGGAATCAGCTGTGCGGCCCGGTGCCGACCCGTACCTGACGGCCATGCCACCCCCGTCCGTCCCCCGGGGGCTCCAGCGGGTCTCCTCCACCTCCGTACTCGTCAGCGAGACGGCGCCTGCGACTGTTGCGTGCCCGGGAAGAAGCGAGCCTGGTAAGGGCGCGGCCGGACTGCCGGGCGTCGGGCGGGGTCGTCACTCTCCGCAGACCGGCGCCCGGAAGCGTACGAGGTGCGGCTTCAGCCCAGCACCCGTTCGAGGAAGCCGCGCAGGTGGCCCGCTACGACGTCCAGGTGGCTCTCCAGCAGGAAGTGACCGCCGTCGATCAGGTGCAGCTCCGCGTCCTTGGCGTCGCGGGCGAAGGCCCGCGCGCCCGCCGGGCCGAAGATCTCGTCGTTGCGGCCCCACACGGCGAGCACCGGGACCTCGCTGGTGCGCAGGAATTCGTGCAGCAGCGGATAGAGCGGGCGATTGTTCTGGTAGTCCCGGAACAGCGCCAGTTGGACCTCGTCGTTGCCCTCGCGGGAGACGAGAGCGAAGTCGTGCTCCCAGGTGTCCGGGCTGACCACGCTCGGGTCGGGTACGCCGTGCACGTACTGCCAACGGATGGCGTCGATGCTCAGCGCGGCGCGGACGGCAGGTTCGGTGTCGGGACCGGGGTTCGCCCCGTAGGCCCAGACGTCGGTCCAGAACGACTCGACGAAACCGTCCTCGTAGCCGTTGCCGTTCTGGGTGACGAGGGCGGAGATCCGTTCGGGGTGCTCGAGCGCGAGGCGCCACCCGATGGGGGCGCCGTAGTCCTGGACGTAGAGGGCGTAGCGGTCCAGGCCCAGTTGGTCGAGCAGCCCGGAGGTGAGTTCTGCGAGGGCGTCGAAGGTGTAGGTGAAGTCCGCTACGAGGGGGGTGTCGGAGAGGCCGAAGCCGAGGTGGTCCGGCGCGATGACGTGGTAGTCGTCGGCCAGCAGCGGGATGAGTCCGCGGAACATGAACGAGCTGGTCGGGTAGCCGTGCAGCAGGACGATCGCGGGGGCGTCGGCGGGGCCGGCTTCGCGGTAGAAGATCTCGTGGCCGTCGACGGTGGCGGTCAGGTGACGCACCGAGTTCATGTCTAACCCCTTTGAGTGCTTAATCCGGTTAGCTACTCGCCATGCAAGCACGAGATGGACTAACCTGTCAATTGATTCGATCTGGTTAGAGGGAGAGTGGCGCCCGGTGGACACGCTGCTGGACCTGCTCAACAGCAGGCCACTGGTCAACGGCGAGGAACAGGATGCGCTCGGCGACCCGGCCGGAGGCAGACGCTGGGCACGGGAGCACGGCGGCGAAGGCAGCCGCGCGGAACTGGCGCTGCTGCGCGAGACGCGGGACCTCCTGCGGGACGTAGTGCGCCAAGAACGTTCGCCCGCCGCGTTGAGCCCGCTGCTCGAAGGGGTCTGCCAGACCCCGGAGATCACTCCGGACGGTCTTCGGTGGACGGTCGAGGCTCCGCCGCACGCCCGCCTGGCGGTCGAGGTGGTTCTCGCCTGGGCCGCCGTGGAGAAGCAAATGCCCGGCCGGCTACGCCCCTGCGCCAACGACGAGTGCCAGTTGTTCCTGCTCGACCGCAGCCGCGCCAACCGTGCCCGATGGTGCTCGATGGCGGTCTGCGGCAACCGGGAAAAGGCACGCCGCCACTACGAACGCACCCGCTGACGCGCCCCCACACGCCGGCCGCGGCCGCGTACGCGGCCGGCGCTCTCACGAACGACCCTCTGCCCGAGCAAGGTCAACAACGGGGCGCCGGACCCGTGGCGATCCCGGATCGGTTCTCGGAACCCACGCCGTTCCGAAGGGCCGGACGCTGAACCGGCTCAGCCTGGCCCCGAGCGATACCGGCGGGTGGGCGACCTACGCGGCACGTACGAGCGCCGCTCGGTGCACTCCAGCGCCGAGCGGGTCCGGCTGGTTCCGGTCAGGCTGCCGGGCCGGTCAGGACGGCCTTGGCCGCGAGCCGGAGACTCCCGATCATCGGATTCGGGTCACCTCTGCGGCTGACCAGGACGACCTGGCTGGGGGGAGCACCCTCGATCGGGACGGTGAGGAGGTCGGGACGCAGTGAGCTGCGCCGATCGCCGACCGGTAGCACAGCGATCGCCCTGCCACTTGCGACGAGTTCGAGTTTGTCCTCGTAGCTCTCGATCGGCGGCACGCCGGCCCCGAGGAGCCGGTATGAGGACCAGTCCGCGGTCTCGAACGCACACGGCGCCGCCTCCTCGCCGGCCAGTTCTTCCACGGTCACCGACGCCCGGTCGGCCAGGGAATGACCGCGCGGCACCACGAGCATCCGGGGCTCCTCGTACAGCGGGGTGGTGAACACCTCGTCGGCGGCGAGCGGCAGCGGGGCCCGCGCGATCAGGGCGTCGACGCGCTTGTCGGACAGCGCCCCGACGTCGCGGCAGCTCAGGTACCGGGTGGCGATCTCGGCGTCCGGGTGACGGCGGCGCAGTTCCCCTACGGCGGCTGTGATGACCAGGTCTTCGACGTAGCCGATGGCGATTCGTTGCGTCTCGGCTTGCTCGCGCACGGTCAGCTCGGCCTGGCGGGCGGCCTGCAGCAGGGCCTGGGCCAGGGGGAGGAACCTCTGGCCGGCCGGAGTGAGCCGGGTGCCCTGAGGCGCGCGGTCCAGCAGTCGTGCGCCGAGATGCTTCTCGAGTCTTTGGATCTGGCGGCTCAGCGCCGGCTGGGCCACGCGCAGGTCGGCGGCGGCCCGGCCGAAGTGCTGGTGCGCCGCCACCACTGTGAAGTAACGCACCAGGCGCAGTTCCAGGTCCTGTCCGAGATCGTTCACCCTTCCAGCGTACGGGTCATCCCGTTTCGGAATGATCAGGTTGCCGAACCGGTCTTGGACGGCCATGCCGTCCGGGGTCTTGACTGAAGGAGCAACGTTTCCCCGAGAAAGCGACAGGCGCGATGAAGGCGATCCAGTTCCACGAAGCGGGCGGGCCGGAAGTTCTGCGGTATGACGAGGTGCCGGTTCCCGAGATCGGCCCGGGTGAGGTGCTCGTCCGGGTGCACGCCGTGGGCATCAACCCGCCGGACTGGTACCTGCGTGAGGGGATGAAGGTCATGCCGGCCGAGATGAGGCCGGCGCTGGAGTTCCCCCTGATCCCCGGAACGGACATGTCGGGCGTGGTCCAGGCGGTCGCCCCGGACGTGCTGGGGTTCGCCGTCGGTGACGAGGTCTTCGGCATGCTGCGGTTCCCCGGATTCGACGGCCGGACGTACGCCGAGTACGTGGCCGCCCCGGCCTCGGACCTGGCTCACAAGCCGGCCGGTATCGACCACGTGCAGGCGGCTGGGGCGCCGATGGCCGTGCTCACGGCCTGGCAGTACCTGGTCGATCTCGGCCACGACGTGCCATCTCCTTTCACCGGCCAGGTGCACCAGCCCGTGCCGATCACGCCAGGGATGACCGTGCTGGTCAACGGGGCCGCCGGTGGAGTGGGCCACTTCGCGGTGCAGCTGGCGAAATGGAAGGGGGCACACGTGATCGCGGTGGCCTCGGGCCGGCACGAGCAGTTCCTGCGCAGACTCGGCGCAGATGAGTTCATCGACTACACCAGGACGCAGGCCGCGGACGTGGTCAGCGGTGTCGACCTGGTGATCGACACCGTCGGCGGCCCGGACAGCTCACGCTTCCTGACCGTGCTCAAGCGCGGCGGCACCATGCTTCCGGTGTTCTTCGCCGAGTACGACCCGGAGGAGACGGCGAGTCTGGGCATCGCAGTCTCGAACATCCAGGTGCGTTCCAACGGCCCTCAGCTGGCCGAGATCGGACGCCTGTTCGACGAGGGCAGGCTCCAGGTCGGGGTGGACAGCACCTACCCGCTGCCCGAGGCGGGCAGCGCGCACGCACGAGCCGCGCAGGGCCACATCCAGGGCAAGATCGTGCTGACGGTGGTCTCGTGACCGCGTAACTCCAGCAGACGGTGGCGAACTCCGCCCACGCCCTGGACGAGCTGCTTGTGCCGGTCCGGGAGCGGTCCTGACCGAAGGCACCACCAGGACCTTCACGACGCCCGGACAGGGAGTGCTCGGTCCGTTCGCCGGACGCGCGGCGGTGCTCGGTGCACGTCTTCATCCGTGACGGGCACACGGCCGACGAGTTGCGTGTGATGGTCCTCCCTGAGCTGGAGCGGGCGCATGTCTTCCGCGTCATGACCCCGCCGCCGACCTCCAGCCGGCCGGGAACCGGCATCGTGTCGCGTACGACAGCCCACTCCGTGTCGCTCATGCAGGCCAGGTGAGACGTCGTACGGAGTGAGCCCATGCCGCCATGACCATGCAGGCGGCGATGATCCCGCCAAGCGTCATGGCCGTGGCCGGGGAACTGCCGTCCACGACGAAGCCACCCCCCAGGGCCCCAAGTGAGAAGGTCACCTGGAAGGAGGCGGTGAACAGCACTGAGGCAGCCTCGGGTGCATGCGGCGTCGCCTTGGCGAACCAGGTCTGGGACGACACGGGCACGGCCCCATAGGCGACACCCCAGACGATCAGCAGGGCTACGGCACCGATGTCCCAGCGGCCCAGGACCGGCAACAGCAAGGTGGCCGCGGCGATCAGGCCGGCTGCCAGGCCGAAGGTGGCACGCGGCCGACGGGTGACCATTGCGCCGCCCAGGAAGTTACCGAGAATCCCCGCGGCGCCGTAGATCAGCAGGAACACCGTGATCAGCTTCGGGCTCGCGTGTGTGACCTGTTCCAAGAACGGGGTCACATAGGTGTACGTCCCGAAGTGGGCCAAGACGATGAGGAAGGTCAGCAGGAGCGCAAAGCGGGTGTTCACGCTGCGGAACATGGCGCGCAGAACACTCAGCCGCATGGCCTCGGTCGGCGGGAGTACCGGCACGACCAGGCGGAGCATGATGAGCACCCCGACGGTCAGCATGCCCATCACGACGAACGAGATCCGCCAGCCCGCCACATCACCGATGAAGGTACCGGCCGGTACACCGACCACGGAGCCCAGGGGAACCGCGGAGAAGATGACCGCGGTCGCCCGGCCGACCGATTCAGCGGGCACCAGACGTTCGGCCAGTCCGGCCCCGATCGACCAGAAGCCGCCGATGGTGACGCCCACCATCACGCGGGAGACCAGAACGAGCCAGTAGCCGGGTGCGGCAGCGGCCAGGAAATCGGCCATGGCCAGCAGGAGAACGAAGACGCAGAGCATGAGGCGGCGGTCGACCCGTGCGGTCGCCATCGTGACCACGGGCGCGGAGAACGCTGCGAGAAACCCGGGCATGGTCATCATCAGCCCCGCCATCCCGTCAGAAATGCGGAAACTGGCTCCGATCGACGTGAGCAGACCGATCGGCAGGATCTCAGTAGTGACGATCAAGAAGAGTCCCAGCATCACCGAGACGACGGCCAACCAGCCGAGCAGGGGTGATCGAGATGCTCCTATGCTTGTCAAGCTGCAGGAGCGAGGTCGGTTTGGGTGATTCGTTCGGTTGGTGTGGCGGTCAGAGCGCGGTAGACCTCGCGGGCGACGAACCGCTTGAGGCAGCGCATGATGTCCTTTTTGTTCAACCCTTCCTTGGTGCGGCGTTCGACGTAGTCGCGGGTGCGTTCGTCGAAGCGCATGCGGACCAGCACGATGGTGTGCAGAGCATTGTTCGCCGCCCG
>NZ_JBHJUW010000054.1:0-50946 GCF_042268205.1 Streptomyces sp. NPDC056160 | reverse complement strand
GCGCGCCGCCCCACCGTCGTCGTGGCCTGTGAAGTGGCCGGTCAGTCCCGCGAGTTGCCGAACAGCAGCCGGTAGAGGACCAGCAGCACCAGCGAACCGCCGATCGCCGCGCCCCACGTGTAGGGGTCGAAGAAGTGCTTCTCCACGGTGCGGTCGAAGAAGCGGGCGGAGAGCCAGCCGCCCACGAAGGCGCCGGCGATGCCGATGAGGGTCGTACCGACCAGGCCGCCCGGGTCGCGGCCGGGCAGCAGGATCTTGGCGATCGCTCCGGCGAGCAGGCCGAGGATGATCCAGCTGATGACGCCCACTATGTCGTCCTCCAGACGAGTCGGGTTGCGCTGCGCGTTCGTGTTGTCGGATTGCGTGGTTGCGCAATCCTAGGGGTGCACCGGAGCGGAGGCCACCTGGCCTCGGCCTGGCCTCCCTCTGGCCTCGCCGTCCCCGCATCCGGCCGGCTGCGTCCGTCCCTGCCTCCCTCTGGCCCCGCCCGTCCCTCTTATTCGTGAAATTGCGCAAGCCGGGAACTCCGCCGGGGTGCCGTCGCGTTGATCATGATGACGACGGCGGGAAGCGGAAGCGGCTGCGGAGGACGTGGATGAGTGTGCCCCTGACCAAGGGCGGGAACGTGTCACTGAGCGGGCAGGCCCCGGGCCTGGGCGCGGTGACCGTCGGGCTGGGCTGGCAGGTGATGACCGGCTACGAGCCGGACGCGAGCGCCCTGCTCTGTGACGCGTCGGGGAAGGTGCCGTCCGACGAGTACTTCGTCTTCTTCAACAACCCGGCCAGTCCGGACGGTTCGGTCCGCCACCGCGGCGGCGGCAGCCCCGTCGACGGCGACGACCAGCGGATCGAGGTCGACCTGACCCGGGTCCCCGACCGCATCACGAAGATCGTCTTTCCGGTCTCCCTCTACGAGGGCGCCGCCCGCGGCCAGAGCTTCGGACAGGTGCCCCGGGCGCACATCCGCGTCCTGGACCGGGAGTCAGGGGCCGAACTGGCCCGTTACGACCTCGCGGCCGGCGGCCTGTCCGGCGAGACCGCGCTCGTCTTCGGCGAGCTGTACCGGCACGGCGCGGGGTGGAAGTTCCGCGCGGTGGGCCAGGGCTACGCCTCCGGGCTCGCCGGCATCGCCACCGACTACGGGGTGGACGTCCTGCGCGAACCGGCGCCCGGTTCCGCGCCGTCCCCGGTCAAGTCGCCGCCTCCGCCGTTTCCGGCCGCCCCTCCCACGCCGACGCTCGCGGTGACGCCGCCCACCGCGGTGACGGCCCCGCCCTTCCCGCCCGCTCCGGCAGTTGCACCCGTACCCGAGCCACCCCGGCCACCGCAATCATCTCCAGGGAGTTCCTCCATGACGTGCTTCTTCGACGCCCAGCACGGCCCCGGTACGACCACCGTGACCTGGTCGCCGCAGTGGGGTGCGGCCAGGCCGGTGCAGGCGTGCGGCGGCTGCGCACAGCGCGTGCAGACCACGGCACCGCCCTTCTACACCCCGCCGCAGCCCCAGCAGGGTTACCCGCAGGCGGTGCCCCAGGCCGGATACCCGCAGCCGGGGTACCCACAGCAGGGATATCCCCAGCAGGGATATCCGCAGCAAGGGCACGCTCCCGAGTACGGGTACCCGCAGCAGGGCGCCCCGGAGCAGGGCGGCGGACGCCGCTTCGGGGCCGGGGCGCTCATCGGTGCCGGTGCGGCCGGCCTCGTGGGCGGCGCCCTGCTGAACGAGGCGTTCGACGACGACGAACCGGACGTGGTGGTGAACAACTACTACGAGGACTGACAGCCGGTCGCCGGTCGCGGGAGCGAGCGCGCGGCGCCGCAGACCCGGGCACCTACACTGGTGGGCGCACACGTGCCCGGCCGGGCAGAGGGCCGACGGGAGAGGCGGGAGAGGGCTGTGACGGGGAGAGCCGGTGGCTTCGACGACCCGCCCGCCGAGGTGCTGGCCTCCGCGGCCGCCGCGTTCGGACTGCTCGCCTCCTCGGCCCGGCTGCACCTGATGTGGGCGCTGTCCCAGGGCGAGAGCGACGTGACGCACCTCGCCGACCGCGTGGGCGGCGCGCTGCCCGCCGTCAGCCAGCACCTGGCCAAGCTCAAGCTCGCCGGACTCGTGCGCTCCCGCCGCGAGGGCCGGCGGCAGGTGTACTACGTCGACGACCCCGACGTCGTCACCGTGGTCCGGGTGATGGTGGGGCAGCTGACCGCGCGTTCCCAGCACGCCCCGGCGGCGGTGCGCACGCTGCGCGGGAACGGTGCCTGAGAGCACCGCGCGGTCGGGGCGGCAGCCCGCCGGGACTCCTGAACCGCCTGCCCTGGCGGCGGCCCCCGAGGGACCGGAGCCGGGTATCCCCGCGCCGACGGTCCTCGAAGTGCTGCGCCGGCTGGACGGCGGCCCGCGCGGTCTGACCGAGACCGAGGCCGGGGAACGGCTGGTGCGGGTGGGCGAGAACACCGTTCCGGCCCGGCGCGATCCCTCCTGGCCGCGGCTGTTCGTCCGCAGCCTGCGGGATCCGTTCACGGCGGTGCTCGGATGCCTCGGGCTGGTGTCCGCGGCCGTGTTCGCCTGGGGCACCGCCTCGGTGATCCTCCTGCTCGTCGTGGTGAGCTGCGTCCTGCGGGCGTGCGGGGAGCACCGGGCCGACCGGTCCGCCGCCGCGCTGCGGGAGCTGGTCGCCACGACCGCCACGGTGCTCCGGCGGGACGACGAGGACGCACCGCCGCTGCCCCGCGAGGTGCCCGTCGCCGACCTGGTGCCCGGTGACGTCGTCCGGCTCGGCCCGGGCGACCTCGTACCGGCGGACGTACGCCTGCTGCGGGCTAGTGGCCTGACCGTGCACCAGGCCGCGCTGACCGGCGAGTCCGTGCCCGTCGCGAAGAGCGCCGACGACCTGCCGCGCGCCGTCGGCCCAGGGGTCTTCGACCAGCCGCAGCTCTGCTTCCTGGGCAGCAGCGTCGCCTCCGGGAGCGCCGCCGCCGTGGTCACCGCGACCGGCGCGCGCGTCCGGTTCGCCGCCGCGCACGACCCGGCGGCGAACCGGCCCCGGACGAGCGCCTTCGACCGGTCGGTCCACGGCATCTCCTGGCTCCTCATCCGGTTCATGCTGCTCACCCCGCCGCTGGTGCTGACGGCCAACGCGGCGCTGCGCGGGCGTGGCCTGGAGACGCTGCCGTTCGCGGTGGCGGTGGCGGTCGGACTGAGCCCGGAGATGCTGCCGGTCCTGGTCACCCTGTGCCTGGCCAGGGGCGCCTCGCTGCTGGCCCGCGCCCACGGTGTGATCGTCAAGCGGCTGCCCGCCCTGCACGACCTGGGCGCCGTCGACGTGCTGTGCCTGGACAAGACCGGCACCCTCACCCAGGACCGGCCGGTCCTCGACCGCGCCCTCGGCCCCGACGGCCGGGACGACCCCGACGTCCTGCACTGGGCCGCCGTCAACGCCTGGTGGACCCTCCAACTGGCCGACCTGCCCGAACCCGACGCCCTCGACGAGGCCATCCTGGACGCGGCGGACGAGGACGCGCTCACGGCGTACGACGGCACGGCGGCGATCGCCTTCACCCCGGCCCACCGCCTCGCCACCGCCGTGGTCAGGACACCCGGCCGGCTCGGCACGCACACCCTGGTCGTCAAGGGCGACGTCCAGGCGGTCCTCGAACGCTGCGCGCTCGACGACGACGAGCGCGAACGGCTCGGCCGCCTCACCCTCCGCCTCGCCGACAGCGGGGTCCGCGTCCTCGCGGTCGCCACCGCCGAGCGCTCCGCCCGCCGGGGCGCCTACACGCCCGCCGACGCGCGCGGCCTCACCTTCCGCGGGCTGATCACCCTGCGGGACGCGCTCGCGCCCACCGCCGCCGACGCGCTCGCGGTCCTCACCGCCCGCGGCGTCACCGTCAAGGTCCTCACCGGCGACCACCCGGGCACGGCCCGGCGCGCCTGCCTCGACCTCGGCGTGCCCGTCGGGGACGGCACCGTCCTCACCGCCGACCGCGTCGACGCCCTCACCGACGACGAACTCGCCGAAGTGGCCGGCCGTACGACCGTCTTCGCCCGCTGCACCCCGGAGCACAAGGCACGGATCACCGCGGCGCTGCGACGGTCCGGGCGCACGGTGGGTTTCCTCGGCGACGGGGTCAACGACCTGCCCGCACTGCGCGCCGCCGACGTGGGCATCGCCCCGCGCGAGGCCGCCGACGTGGCCCGCGAGAGCGCGGACGTGGTGCTCGCGGAGAAGGACCTCACCGCGATCGCCCACGCCGTCACCGCGGGCCGGCACGCCGGGGACAACATCGCCACCTACCTGCGGGTCACGCTCTCGTCCAACCTCGGCAACGTCCTCGCGATGCTCTGTGCCGGACTGCTGCTGCCCTTCCTGCCGATGCTCCCCGCGCAGGTCCTGGCGCAGAACCTGTGCTTCGACGCGGCCCAGCTGACCTTCGCCCACGACCGGCCGCATCCGGCGGCACTGCGGCGGCCGGCCGTGCTGGACCCGCGCGACCTGCTGCGCTTCATCAGCGGCTTCGGCATGCTCAACGCCGTCGCCGACCTGGCCACCTTCGGCGTTCTCGCGCTCGCCCTGCACGGCCCGGGGACCGGGGACGACGGGGCGGTGTTCCACTCCGGCTGGTTCACCGAGAACCTGCTCACCCAGGCCCTGGTCATGGTGCTGCTGCGCGTCGGCCGGCGCAGTGCCGAGGGGAGCGGTCCCGGCCCGGTCGTGTGGGCCGCGCTCGCCCTGGCCGGGATCGGCCTGGCGCTGCCGCCCTCGCCGCTCGGACCGGTGCTCGGACTGACCGCCCTCCCGGCCGTCTACTACCTGCTGCTCACCGTCGTCCTGGTGCTGTACGCGGCGGGCCTGCTGGCGGCCAGGGCACGCTACGAGCGTCGTGCCGGGGCGGCGGCGTAGGCCACCCGCTCACCCTCGCCCCGCATCGCCGTCCCGCAGGTGCAGCGAGCGCAGGGCGGCCTCCAGGGCGAAGCGGTGGTCGGGGTCGGCGAGGCGGTCGCCGAGGCGGGCGTCCAGGTTCCGCAGCCGGTAGCGGACGGTCTGGGCGTGCACGCCCAGCATCTCGCCGACCTGTTCGGCGGGCGCGCGCGTGGAGACGTGCACGCGCAGGGTCTCCACGAGCCGGTCGCGGCGGCTGGCGGGCAGGCCGTCGAGCGGGGCGAGTTCCCTGGCCGCGAGGTGGGAGACGAGCGAGGGGTCGGACAGCAGCCACAGCGTCACCAGGTGGTCCTCGCAGCGGACCAGGGGCGCGTCGGCCACGACGCCCTCGTCGATCAGCTGGAGCACGCGGCGCGCCCACCGGATGGAGTCGGCGGCCTGGGTGAGCGGCACGGTCAGGCCCGCCACGGCGTGCGCGCCGGCCAGGGCGGTGTCGAGCATGGCCCGCCGCTGCGGGGTCAGCTCGCCCGGCAGGAGCAGGTGCGGCTGGGGGATGTCCAGGTCCGCGAGGACGTCCGCGGCCAGGCCCGCCTCCAGGTGGTCGGGGGCGGGGGAGCGCAACGCGACGAGGGTGACGTGGGCGGGCAGCGGCCAGGCGGCGGCCTCGCACAGATGGGACACGGTCGACTGGGGCAGCGGCGGGGCGGCCAGGATCAGGTGGAGCAGCTGCCTGCGCAGGGCGGACACCTCGCAGGAGCCCCGCGACTGCACCTCGACGTAGCCCTCGCGGGAGATCGCCTCCAGTTCCTCGACGTAGGCGAACAGGGCGTCGGCGAAGGCGAGGATGACGGTGGGGGAGAGGTTGTACTGGCGGCCCACGGCCTTGGCGCGGCGCAGCGCGATCCGCGCGCCGAGCCGGTAGGCACCCTGGAGGGTGTCGAGTTCGCGGCCCTCGTAGGCCTCGACGCGGCCGAACTTGCGGAGCAGCTCGTCGCGGAGTGCCGAGTTCTTGCCGGGTTCGGCCACGCGGTCCACGAAGGCGGACAGTGCCTGTTCGACGCCCTGGCGGATGGCGTCCGCGTTCGGCCCGTTGAGCAGGCGGCCGTAGACCGGGTAGGCGCGGGTGACCTCGATGCGTATCTCCTTCATGAGACCGGGTAACTCCGGTCTCATGAAGGCCGCGAACTCCTTGGGCAGGGGGTCGAGCGGTTCTCCGACCTCCGGCGTCCGTACGGTTGAAGGCATGAGTTGGTCGTCCCTTGCTCTTCCGACGCGCCCGGTGGGGGGACCGGCCGCGTGCCGCCCGCCGCCGCGTCGACGGGCGGTGGGTGACAGGCGGCCGGTCGTCAGGTGCAGACCTGTGTGAAAGGTGAAGCTAAATCAACTTCCTTGATCCGTACACAGGTTGTGCACACTTTGGTGCCATGGGGCGGGGGCGGCCGACCGGGACGGCTGATAATCGCCGCCTTGCGGCCATTACTTGACGGCGGAGTTCCAGTTCCGCGCGAGAACCTTGCCCGCGTCCGGCGCCGCGGTGCCGGGGGCGTTCAGGCCGGCCAGGTAGGTCTGGGTGTCGTTGAGGGTGATGTTGTTCTTCCCGGCGGCGGAGGGCAGCCCCGTCTTGAGGTTGACCGCCGCGTCGATCAGGCCGAACAGGCCCAGGCCGCAGCCGCTGGCGCCGGGCACGGCGAAGGTGCTGTCGTTCTGGGTGGCGCCGGTGAGGTTGATCCGGCTCATGTCGCCGTCGTCGGCGAGGGTGCCGTCGCCCTTGAAGAACGTCATGCCGAACTCGGGGTAGTTCAGGTTCTGCGGGCGCAGCACGATCGGGTTCGACTTGGTGCCGATGTAGCAGTTGCCGCCCAGGAACGGGTTCTGGAGGTGGATGCGGACCGGGAGGGAGACGATCGGCTCGCCGGTGACGATGCCCGCGGTCTGGTCGAAGCCGGTGGGGGTGCCCACGGACTCCACGGTGGCCGTGATCTTGTTGAGGCTGCTGTTGGTGATCTGCTCGCAGATGGCCGTGACGGCGGGCACGTTGCTCGGACACATCAGGCCGAGCAGACCGCCCGGGACGGTCGCGGAGTCCGCGATGATCGCCCCCGCGGACGGGGACACCACCGTGCTGGTGCCGTCGGAGTTCTGTACGACGCCCATCTGGAGGTCGGTGCGGCCCGTGGTCACGGTGGTGTTGCCCAGCTTGACGGAGCCGCCGGCCGAGGTGGAGACCACGCACTGCGGCGTCTGGACCTGACCGTCGGCGGCCAGCATGGCGGGGGCGTTCACGGGACAGCGGGTGAAGGGCGCCCACTCGCCGTTGAGCTGGCTGGTCGCGGCGGTCGCCGTGCCCGTGGAGGCGAAGGCGCCGAGGGCGGTGCCGAGCACGGTGAGGGTGGTGGCGAGTCTGGCACGGCGGGAGAACCGGTTCATGGGGTGCCTTCCGTGAGAGTCCGAGGGGGCAGGGGGATCAGCGTTCGGGTACGGGGATCTGCGCCGGTTGCAGGTCCTTGGTGCACTGGCCCTCGACCGGCGCGGCCAGGCCGCACGTCTGGCCCTGGATCTGCTTGATGTAGTTGCCGGGGCCGGAGACCGCCGCCGTGAGCAGACCGTCGAGGTCCTCGCCGCCCGCGCCGCAGCCGGTGAAGGCGGGGATCGTCGTCTCGCCGGTCAGCGGGCCGCCCGAGAGCAGGATGTAGCCGGTGGCCTGTTCTCCCAAGGCGTACTCGCCCTTGCCGTGCAGCACCAGATGGTCCTCCGGGTGCTTCGCGGGCTCGGGGTCGGCAGAGCTGAGCGACGTGCGGGTCCGACAGGAGCTCCCGACGTCCAGGGGGGTGCCGTTGACGGTCAGCGAGGTGACCCGGAGGACCAGAGGGACGCGGATGTAGGTGTCCATCGTGGTGTAGAAGGTCGACGTGTCCATGTGGCCTAGGGAGTCGATGGTCAGCGGTGCCGTCTGCTCCAGCACCATGGTGGCCGTCGCCGGGACGAAACCGAAGGTCAGGAAGGTGGCCTTGAACGGGGCGGTCTGCGCCCGCTCCTGATAGGAGAGTTGGCCCTCGGAGTGCTGGGTGATGACGGCCGGGCCGTTGCCGTCCGGCGGGAACTGGAAGTCCGGCTGGCCCTGCTCGACCAGCGCGCACGACACCGGGATCAGCGACGCGCCCTTCTGCTTGCGTACGTTCGCATAACCGGTGATGTACGTGTTCAACGACATCTCGTCCGAGGGATGCTGGGCGTCGTAGCGGCACGGCGGCACGCCGCTGCGGTCGGTGGTGGAGCCGGGTGCGGTCCCTGCGATCTTCGGGGCCCATCCGCTCTGCGGGCTCCCGGGGTGCGGCTGCGGTCGCCCGGACGCCGAGGACGACGCCGACGGGGTGCCCGGGCCCGTGCCGGTCGGTGAGGCGGACGGTGAACCGCCCGGCCCGGACGTCACCGACCCGACCGGCACGGTGGCCAGCAGTCCGTTGCCGGGAGCGTCCTTGTCCAGGGTGCACCGCGCCGTGGTCGGGGCGGGGCCGGTGGCGGCGGCGGTGGGGGTGCCCGTCGCGGCGCCGGAGCCGTCCGGCGCACTCACGGCCAGGTCGATCTCCAGGTCTCCGGCGGAGAGCGTCAGGTCGCCGGTGCTCCGTGCGGTCACCGAGGGGACGTCACCGGTCGCGGTCAGGGTGAGCGGGCCGGAATCAGGGACGGTGACGGGTTGCACCGTGCCGCGCCAGGTCGCCTCGGCCGCGGCCTTGTTCTGGGCGACCGCCACGGTCAGGCGGGTCGCGGCGCTCACCTCGCCGCCCTTCGGCACGCCCAGGTCGGCCGCTGCCGCGGCCGGCAGTTCCACCGCGGTGGTGACCTGCCTGGGCCGGATCGCCTCACGGGGCTCCACCCGGTCCGGGAGGCTCGCCGAGACGCGTACCGTCGCCTGCTGCCGGCCGGAGGGGAAGGCGCACACGTAGGGGAGCGCGGTGTCGACCTGCTGCGCGTCGGCGGTGGCGACGGCGGCCGGGACCATGGCGGCGAGCACGACCAGCGCGGCGGTCGCCGCGCTCCTGGCGCGGGACCGGCGGGTCCCACGGTGGGTTGCGTGGGGGCCTGTCATCTACTGCTCCGGGGTGTTTCGTTCGGGCACGGGGGCGGTCCGTGGCGGTGGTGAGGCCGTGCCGAGGCCGCGGCACACCGACTCCACCGGCGTTCTGCCGGTGAGCGTGCGGACGCCGGCGCCGCGGACCGCCTTGAGCTGCACACCTCCGACCGGCCGCAACCGCCCGGCCGGGGCTGTCCCGGGCGGGCGGTTGCGAGCGGAGGGTGTCTTACGGGTTCGAGCCGACGATCGTCGGGATGGTGCTGGTCCCCTTGACCTTCACGGCGTAGTTGCCCTTGAAGGTGGGCTTGGTGGAGGTGGTGACGACCGTGCCGCAGCCGCTGGCTGCGGTGACGGCCAGGTCACCGGCGACGCTGTTGACCGCCAGGATGCCGGTGGAGTTGGTGTACGTGCCGGAGGCCTTGCCCTCCACGGTGAAGTGGCAGGCACCCGCGGCCACGTTCGCCTTGACGCTTCCGACGTAGCCCGTGGTGACACCCGCGGTGTAGTCCTGCGCGACGACATGCCAGGTGCCGACCGGGGTGGCCGTGACGGCACCCAGGATGCTGGTGCACGGGGAGCTGGTGGTGCCGAAGTTGATGGCGGTGATGTCGGCGACCGACGCGGGGTTGCCGGTGGCGCTCGCCATGGTGCCGGACGCCCCCGAAGTCGTACACGTCATGGGGATGTTGGCGGTCAGCACGATGTTCCCGCTGTTGGTCGCCGTGAAGGCGGCCGGCGTCGGGTTCACGGTCCAGATCGTGGAGGCGTTCGCGGAGGCGGGGGCGACGGCGATGCCGAACGCTGCCGCGCCCGCTCCCGCCACGACGGCGATCCTTCTGATGGACTTCTTCATGGCTCTGGGACTCTCCTTGGGGATTGACCGGCAGAGGCGGACCGCCACAGAACGGATGGAGCGGGAGTCGTGCGGCCCGGGGGATCGGAAAACCTCGATCGCGAGCACCGACGTTACTTGCGGGAAACTTGGCCGAACAATGCCGCCGACCATGATTCTTTGAAAAGGCCTGCCGTCTGTCCAGTCGGTGAGCACTCGTCGCGCCGGCTTAGTCATCCGCTGCTAAGGCCGGATCGGCCAGGACTTCTCCCGCCGGTACGGGCGAGAAGTCCGGAATGTGCTGCCCGGATCGTCTCCCGGGGTGTCCGACACGCAGCGCGATGACAAATTCGAGGCACCCTTTTGTATTCACTCTGACAGGCAGAGGATGGCCGAAGAGAATGTCGTCGAAAACTGCGGACCTGCTCTTGCCCGCCGAGGTTACTCAGCCGTAACGTGCCGGGTACGGCGCTGATCTCCAGGTCGGTGGCCCCCACCGGCCGGAGACGCGACGGGCGATTTCCGGCCCTTGCCCTCCTTCGGGGCCGGTCGTCCGCAGGCAGGGCCCGCGGATCCACTCCCCCCGGAGGCGCGCGGCCCTGCCCTGTCTCGCGGAGACAAGTGCCGGGCCGCTTTTTGTCTGCGCGGTGACAAAGACGGAAAGCGCGCCAGGAACCCGGCGCCCCGCCTATTGTCAGTGGGCCGTGCACCGACTTAACGTGCGCTCCTCGGTGCACACCTGACCCATCCTTGTCGGAGGTGATATGGGAATCGAAGTGGTGGTCGAGGGCCTGACCAAGTCCTTCGGCAAGCAGAACATCTGGCAGGATGTCACCCTCACCCTTCCGGCCGGAGAAGTCAGTGTGATGCTGGGCCCGTCCGGGACCGGTAAGACCGTGTTCCTCAAGTCGCTCATCGGGCTCCTCAAGGCGGAGCGCGGCCGCGTCCTCATCAATGGGGTGGACATGGTGAACGGCCCGGAACGCGACATCTACGAGACCCGGAAACTCTTCGGGCTCATGTTCCAGGACGGTGCCCTCTTCGGCTCCATGTCCCTTTTCGACAACATCGCCTTTCCGCTGCGCGAGCACACCCGCAAGAAGGAGTCCGAGATCCGCCGCATCGTCATGGAGCGGATCGAGGTCGTCGGCCTGCTGGGCGCCGAGGGGAAGCTGCCCGGCGAGATCAGCGGCGGCATGCGCAAACGGGCCGGCCTGGCCCGCGCCCTCGTGCTCGACCCGCAGATCATCCTGTGCGACGAACCGGACTCCGGACTCGACCCGGTCCGCACCGCCTACATCTCCCAGCTGCTGATCGACCTGAACGCGCAGATCGACGCGACGATGCTGATCGTCACCCACAACCTCGACATCGCGGCCACGGTCCCCGACAACATCGGCATGCTCTTCCGCCGCGAACTGGTCACCTTCGGGCCGCGCGAGGTGCTGCTCACCAGCGACGAACCCGTCGTGGCCCAGTTCCTCGCCGCCCGGCGCGAGGGACCCATCGGCATGTCGGAGGAGAAGGACGCCGCCACCCTCGCCGCAGAGGCCGTGCCCGTGCCGTCCGGACCCCGCGAGATCGTCCCGCAACTGGAGCCGTCCCCGGGCCTGCCGCCGCGCCGCGCCGTCGACCGGCGCCGCGAGCGGGTCATGGGCATGCTCGACCGGCTGCCGCCCGCCGCGCGCTCGGCCATCGAGCGCACCCACGCCGCCCCCGGCGCGCCCACGCTGACGCTGCCCACGCACGGGAGCGGCCAGTGATCACCGGCGCCCTGCGGCAGACCGGCCGGCTCTTCGCACTGGGCGCGGAGGTCGGCCGGGCCGTCTTCAGACGGCCCTTCCAGTTCCGGGAGTTCGTCGAGCAGTTCTGGTTCCTGGCCAGCGTCACCATCCTGCCCGCCGCGCTCGTCTCCATCCCCTTCGGCGCCGTGATCGCCCTCCAGGTCGGCTCGCTCACCCAGCAGCTCGGCGCCCAGTCGTTCACCGGCGGGGCCAGTGTGCTCGCCGTCGTCCAGCAGGCCAGCCCGCTCATCGTCGCCCTGCTGATCTCCGGCGCCGGCGGCTCCGCGATCTGCGCCGACCTCGGCTCTCGCACCATCCGCGAGGAACTGGACGCCATGGAGGTCATGGGGGTCTCCCCGGTGCAGCGCCTGGTCGTCCCGCGGGTCCTGGCCGCCATGGGCGTGGCCGTCCTGCTCAACGGGCTGGTCTCCGTGGTCGGCATCCTCGGCGGCTACTTCTTCAACGTGTACCTCCAGGACGGCACCCCCGGCGCCTACCTGTCCAGCTTCTCCTCCCTCGCCCAGCTGCCCGACCTGTACGTCAGCGAACTCAAGGCGCTCGTCTTCGGGTTCATCGCGGGCATCGTCGCCGCCTACCGCGGACTCAACCCGCGCGGCGGCCCCAAGGGCGTGGGCGACGCGGTCAACCAGTCCGTCGTCATCACCTTCCTCCTGCTCTTCTTCGTCAACATGGTGATGACGGGCGTCTACCTCCAGATCGTCCCGCCGAAGGGAGGCTGAGGCCGTGGCCTCCCCGCTCGTCTGGCTCGACCGCTCCGGCGACCAGCTCCTGTTCTACCTGCGCTCCCTGCTGTGGGTCCCGCGCACCCTGCGCCGCTACCTCAAGGAGGTGCAGCGGCTGCTCGCCGAGGTCGTCTTCGGCACCGGCGGCCTCGGCGTCATCGGCGGCACCATCGGCGTGATGATCGCGATGACCCTGTTCACCGGGACCGTCGTGGGACTCCAGGGGTACGCGGCCCTCGACCAGATCGGCACCGCCGCGTTCACCGGGTTCGTCTCCGCCTACTTCAACACCCGCGAGATCGCCCCGCTGGTCGCCGGACTCGCCCTGTCCGCGACCGTCGGTGCCGGCTTCACCGCCCAGCTCGGCGCCATGCGCATCAACGAGGAGGTGGACGCCCTGGAAGGCATGGGCATCCGCTCCCTGCCGTACCTGGTCACCACCCGCATCATCGCCGGGGTCGTCGCGATCATCCCGCTCTACGCGATCGGGCTGCTCTCCTCCTACCTGGCCTCCCGCTACGTCACCGTCCTGTTCAAGGGCCAGTCCCGGGGTACCTACGACCACTACTTCGGCCTGTTCCTGTCGCCCACGGACGTCCTGCTCTCCGTACTGAAGGTGCTCATCTTCAGCGTGATGGTGATCGTCGCCCACTGCTACTACGGCTACCGCGCCACCGGCGGCCCCGCCGGGGTCGGTGTCGCCGTGGGCCGCTCCGTGCGCAACGCCATCGTGCTGATCGGCCTCACCGACTTCTTCCTCTCGCTCGCCCTGTGGGGCGCCACCACGACCGTGAAGGTGGCGGGGTGAGATGAGCGGACACACAGGCGAACTGGTGCGCCGCAGACTGGCCGGCGTGGTGTTCCTCGTGGTGCCCGCGCTGCTGATCTGGCTCGCCGTCGCCGTCTACGACAAGCAGTTCACCGACTCCGACCCGGTGGTCGTGGAGACCGGCAGCGTCGGCAACGAGATGCACCTGGGCGCCGAGGTGAAGCTGCGCGGCGTCGTCGTCGGCGAGGTCCGCTCCATCGACGCCACCGACCACGGCGCCCGCCTCACCCTCGCCCTACGGCCCGGAGCACTGGCCCACATCCCCTCCGACGTGCGCGCGCAGATGCTGCCGACCACCTTGTTCGGCGCCCGGTTCGTCGCCCTCGTCCCGCCCCCGCACCCCTCCGGCACACTGCTGCAGGCCGGGGACACCATCCCGCAGGACCGGTCCGCGAACGCCGTCGAACTCCAGCAGGTGCTCGACAACGTGCTGCCCATGCTCACCGCCGTACAGCCGCAGAAACTCTCCGCCACCCTCTCCGCCGTCTCCCGGGCACTGGAGGGACGCGGCGCGAAGCTCGGCGACACTCTCACCCAACTCGACGCCCACCTGAGGAAGTTCAACCCCGAGCTGCCCACCCTCAACCAGGACCTCAAAGAACTCGTGAAGGTCAGCCAGGTCTACGCCGACGCCGCGCCCGACATCGTCACCGCGCTCACCGACTTCACCACCACCACCGGCACCCTGGCCGAGAAGGACAGCCAACTGGCCGCCACCTTCGGCGCCACCACCCGCACCGCCGAGGACCTGACCTCCTTCCTGCGGCAGAACAAGGACGACATCATCCGGCTCAGCGCCACCTCGAAACCCACCCTGCGGCTGCTGTCCGAGTACTCCTCCGCCTTCCCGTGCACGCTGCGCACCCTCGCCGACTTCGTGCCCCGGATGGACAAGGTCCTCGGCAAGGGCACCGACCAGCCGGGACTGCACGTCGACGTCACCACCGTGCGCTCGCGCGGCGCCTACGTCCCCGGCCGGGACACCCCCTCCTACGACGCCTCCGGCGGCCCGCACTGCTATCCGGTGCCCTACCTCGGCGTCCCCGTCCAGCCCGCCGCGCAGGTCCCGGCCACCGCGAGCCAGGACCTCGGGCCCGCCAACTCCCCGCAGGAGAACGACCTCGTCAACGAACTCCTCGCACCGGCCGCCGGCAAGCAGCCCGGCGACCTGCCCGAGTGGAGCAGCCTGCTGGCCGGACCCGTCCTGCGCGGCACGGAGGTGACCCTGCGATGACCTCCCCGCGCGGCGCGCACACCCGCCGCCGACCGCTGACCGGCCCCCTGCTGAAGTCCCTCGTGTTCGTGGTCGTCACCGCGCTGGCCACGACCGTGCTCGCACTGAGCGTCGCCAACCGGGGCGTCGGCGACGGCACCCGCTCCTACAAGGCCCTGTTCACCGACGTCACCGGACTCGTCGACGGCGACAGCGTGCGCGTCTCCGGAGTGAAGGTCGGCGAGGTCACCGACGTACGCGTCGTGAACCGGCGCACCGCCCAGGTCACCTTCAGCGTCCGCGACGACCGCACCCTGCCCCGCTCGACGACCGCCGCCGTGAAGTACCTCAACATGGTCGGCCAGCGCTACATCGCCCTCGACCGGGGCAGCGGGGACGTCGGCGGCACCCTCGCCTCCGGCGGCACCATCCCGCTCGACCACACCGCGCCCGCCCTCGACCTGACGCTGCTCTTCAACGGCTTCAAGCCGCTGTTCGAGGGGCTCTCGCCGAAGGACGTCAACGAACTCGCCGGATCGATCGTGCAGGTGCTCCAGGGCGAGGGCGGCACCGTCGACAGCCTGATCCGGCACATCGGCTCGCTCAGCACCACCGTCGCCGCCAAGGACCAGGTCATCGGCGCGGTGGTGAAGAACCTCAACACCGTCCTGACCACCCTCAACGAACGAGAGGCCGGCTTCGACGACCTCGTGGACACGCTCCGCCGCCTCGTCAGCGGGTTCAACGCCGACCGCAAACCGCTGGGCCGGGCGGTCGCCGCCATGGGCGACCTGACCACCGTCACCGCAGGCCTCCTCCAGGACGGCCGCGCCCCCCTCGAGCAGGACATCCGCGAACTGGGCCGGCTCTCCGGAAACCTCGGCGACGCCACCGGCCAGATCGAGAACTTCCTGGCCAAGAGCCCCGCCAAGATGACCGCCCTGGCCCGGCTGTCCTCCTACGGCTCCTGGTTCAACCTCTACCTCTGCGAGGCGCGCGTGAGCGGAGTCAGCACCTCCGACGGCTCCGAGCCGCCCACCGGCATCGCGGTCACGGAACAGAGGTGCGGCGCATGACCCTCCTGCAACGACCCCGCCCCGCCGAGCCGCCCGTCGAACCCCGCCGCGCCCGCCGCCCCCGCATCAAGCCCGTCAAGGAACGCAACCCGATCGCCGTCGCCCTCGTCGGTCTGCTCCTGCTGGCCCTGCTCACCGTCTTCGCCTACAACGCGGACCGGCTCCCCCTGATCGGCGGCGGCACCACCTACAGCGCCGACTTCAGCGAGGCCGCCGGGCTCGAGAAGGGCGACGAGGTGCGCATCGCCGGCGTCAAGGTCGGCAAGGTCACCGGGGTCCTTCTGGACCGCGGCAGGGTCAAGGTCACCTTCGAGACCAAGGGCGCCTGGATCGGCGACCGCACCACCGCCGCCATCGCCATCAAGACCCTCCTCGGCGACAAGTACCTGGCGCTCGACCCGCTCGGCAGCGCCCGCCAGGACCCCGGCAACCGCATCCCGCTGACCCGCACCACCTCGCCGTACGACGTCACCCAGGCGTTCCAGGACCTCAGCTCCACCGTCGACCAGATCGACACACAGCAGCTCGCCAAGAGCTTCGAGACCATCTCGCAGACCTTCAAGGACTCGCCGCCCGCCGTGCGCAACGCCGCCACCGGCCTGTCCGCCCTGTCCAGGTCCGTCTCCAAGCGTGACGCCGAACTCTCCGAACTCCTCCAGGGCAGCGCCCGCTTCACCCAGACCCTGAAGAACAAGAAGTCCAGCTTCGAGACGCTCATCGAGGACGGCGGCTCCCTCCTAGGCGAACTCAAGGACCGCCGCGACGCCATCCGCGCCCTCCTCACCGGCAGCAGGGCGCTCGCCACCCAGCTCAGCGGCCTGGTCCAGGACAACGACAAGCAGCTCGGCCCCACCCTCAAGGCACTGGGCCGCGTCACCGACGTCCTGGCGAAGAACAACACCCAGCTCGACAAGACCCTGGCCCTGGTCGGCCCGTACTACCGCCTGGTCGGCAACAGCCTCGGCAACGGGCGCTGGTTCGACAGCTACCTGTGCGGAGTCGTCCCCCGTGACTACCTGCCCGCGCAGTCCCAGCCCAAGACCGGATGCCTACCGCCCAAGCAGTCCGCGCGGACCCCGGGGAGCGGAGAGTGATGAGCAGACGCAGGAAACTCCTCGCCGCGGCCGTCGCCCTGGTGGTCGTCGCCGCCGGCCTCGCCGTCGCCCGCGTCCTGGACTCCGGCGGCACCCGGCTGGCCGCCTACTTCGACCGCGCGGTCGGCATCTACGCCGGCTCCGACCTGCGCATCCTCGGCGTACGGGCCGGAGAGGTGACGTCCGTACGGCCCGAGGGCACCCAGGTGCGCGTGGAACTCCGGCTCGACGACGGCATCGAGGTCCCGCGGGACGCGCACGCCGTCATCGTCGCACCGAGCGTCGTCGCCGACCGCTTCGTGCAGCTCACCCCCGCCTACCGGTCGGGACCCGCGCTGCCGGACGGTGCCGAACTGCCCGCCTCCGGCAACCGCACCCCGGTCGAGATCGACCAGCTCTACGCCTCCCTCACCGACCTCGGCAAGGCACTCGGCCCCGACGGCGCCAACTCCACCGGCGCCCTGTCCGACCTGCTGAAGACCGGCGCCGCCAACCTCGACGGGAACGGCAAGGCCATCGGCGACAGCATCGAGCAGTTCGGCAAGGCCGCCAAGACGCTCAACGGCTCCAGCAGCGACCTGTTCGCCACCCTCAGCAGGCTCCAGACCTTCACCACCATGCTGAAGGACAAGGACGCCGACGTCCGCACCGCCCAGGAACGGCTCGACACGGTCGTCGGCTTCTTCGCCGACAACAAGGACGACCTCGCGGGCGCGCTCGCCGAACTCGGCAAGGCCCTCGGGCAGGTCAAGCAGTTCATCCAGGACAACCGGGGCGAACTGAAGAAGAACGTCGACAAGCTGGTGCCCATCACCCAGACCCTGGTGCGCCAGCGGGCCTCCCTCGCCGAGGCACTGGACGTCGCACCGCTGGCCGCGGACAACCTCGTGAACGCCTACGACACCGACCACCGCACCATCGACGGCCGTGCCGACCTCAACGAGATCAGCATGGGCGGACCGCTGCTGCCGCTGCCTGCCAGCGGCCCCAGCGCGTCCACGGACCGCACCCCGGCGAAGGGGGAGAGGTGAAGCGCTCCTTGCTCACCGGCGGCGCGGCCGTGGGCGCCGGACTGGGCGGACTCCTCGCCCTGGCCCTCGGGTTCACGCTCGCCTTCGGCGCGTTCTCCGTCGACGCCCCGCACTTCGACGGCATCGAGGACCTGCCGCTGCCCGGCGGCGCCGACCTCGGCTCCCACCCCTACACCGTCACCGCCGAACTCGACGACGTCCTCAGCCTCGTCCCGCAGGCCTCGGTCAAGGTGGACGACGTCGCCGTCGGCCGGGTCACCGCCATCCGCCTCGACGGCTGGAAGGCCCGCGTCACCATGAAGATCAACGGCGACGTGCGGCTGCCCTCCGACGCCGGCGCCCGCCTGGAACAGTCCAGCCTGCTCGGCGAGAAGTACGTCCAGCTCGTCGCCCCCGCCAAGGACACCAGCACCGGGCACCTCACCGACGGCAGCGAGATCCCGATCACCCGCACCGGCCGCAACACCGAGGTCGAGGAGGTGTTCGGCGCGCTGTCCCTGCTCCTCAACGGCGGCGGCGTCAACCAGCTCAAGACCATCACGAGGGAACTGAACACGGCCATCGGCGGACGCGAACCCGAGGTCCGCTCCATGCTGCGACGCGTCGACACCCTCGTCACCGACCTCGACCAGCACCGCGGCGACATCACCGACGCCCTCGACAGCGTCAACCGGCTCGCCGCCACCCTCGCCCACCGCAAGACCGACGTACAGACCGTCCTCACCGGCCTCTCACCCGGCCTGAAGACCCTGGACGAGCAGCGCGGCGCCCTGCTGACCATGCTCCGCTCCCTCGACACGCTGTCCGGCGTAGCCGTCTCCACCGTCAACGCCAGCAAGGACGACATGGTCGCCGACCTCAAGGCCCTCGCCCCCACCCTGAAAGCCCTCGCGGACGCGGGCACCGACCTGCCCGACTCGCTCCAGGCCCTGCTGACCTACCCGTTCACCGACGAGGTGCTGCGCGGCGTCAAGGGCGACTACCTCAACGTGTACCTGAACATGACCGCCCTGCCCGGGACCCGGATCATCCCGCCCCTGGTACCGCAGTCCACCTCCTCGCCCTCCGCCCCGGCGCCGGCCGCCGCACGCGGAGGGAGCGGCGGCACACCGGCCGACGGGAGGACGGGGAGGGCCGGAAGGACCGGGGAGACGGGGCGGTCCGGGAAGAACGGGAAGGGCGGGGGGACGGGGGAGAGCACCGCCGGGACCGGGCCGGCCACCCCGCAGACCTCGCCCCCGGCACCGCTGCCGCTGCCGTCCGTCCCCACCCCCGCCCAGGACGGAGGCCAGCCGAGGTGATCACTCTCGCCGTACGCCTGAAGAACCTCGCCTTCCTGGTCATCGCCGTCCTCGTCCTCGGCTTCGTCGGCATCCGCTACGCCGACCTCGGCCGCTACCTCGGCGTCGCCGACTACTACACCGTCGACGTACAACTGCCGCGCACGGGAGGCCTGTTCACCCACTCGGACGTCACCTACCGCGGAGTCTCGGTGGGCCGGGTCGGCCCGATCGACCTCACCGGGGACGGCGTCGTCGCGGAACTGCGCATCAAGAAGTCCGCTCCGCACATCCCCGCCGACAGCCGGGCCGTCGTGGCCGGACTGTCCGCCGTCGGCGAGCAGTACATCGACCTGCGGCCCCGCAGCGACAGCGGCCCCTACCTCGCCGACGGCGCCCGCATCGAACAACCGGACACCCAGGTGCCCGCCCCCGTCACCGACGTCCTCACCAGCGTGAACGACCTCACCAAGTCGGTACCGCTGGACGACCTGCGTACCGTCGTCGACGAGTTCGGCAAGACCTTCGAGGGCCACGGCGACGACCTCCAGGTCCTCCTCGACAACGGCAGCGAGTTCGTCCGGGCCGCAGACCGCAACCTGCCCTCCACCACCCGGCTGCTCACCGACGGCGAGACCGTCCTGCGCACCCAGGCCGAAGAGGGCCGCGCCGTGAGGGACTTCGCCACCGGCGCCAAGGAACTCGCGAGCACCCTCAAGGGCTCCGACGCCGACCTGCGCCGCCTGCTCACCGTCGCCCCCGACGCGGCCACCCAGATCAGCGGCGTCCTGCGCGACCTCGACCCCAGCCTGGGCGTGGTCCTCGCCAACCTGCTCACCACCTCCGAGGTCGCCGTCACCAGGCAGCACGGCATCGAAGAGCTGCTCGTGAAGTACCCGGCGGCCGTCGCCGCCGGCGCCACCGCCGTCGACGGAGGGAAACTGAACTTCGGCATGGCCGTCACCTTCTTCAAACCCCTGCCCTGCACCGCCGGTTACGGTGCCACCCGCTACCGCAACGGCCTCGACCTCGGCACCGCCCCCGCGCTCAACACCGGCGCCTCCTGCACCGCTCCCGCCGCCAGCGGCATCGACGTGAGGGGCTCGGCCCACGCCCCCGGGGGCGGCCCGGTGCCCGCCCCCGCCAAGCCGGCCTCCCTGCCCTCCGGCAGCGGCGCGACGTCGGCGGGCAGCGGCCCGGGCGAGGGGGGCACCGGTTCCGCGCCGCTGCCGGGCGCGCTCGCCCTGCCGGGCGTCGGCGACGGCGCCCCGGCCGGAGTGGCGGGCCTGCTCGCCCCGGTCACCGGGGGTGAGCGGTGAGGCGGGCGCGCGTCCTGGCCGGTGCCGGGCTGGCACTGGCGCTGGCCTTCTGCGGCACGGGCGCGTGGACGTACGCGCAGGCCCGCGGTGACGACTCGCTCGCCTACGGCCGCGAGCGCGACGCGGCGCTCGCCGACGGACGCCGGGCGATCGCCGTCCTGACCACCCTCGACGCCTCGTCCCGGCAGCAGGCGCAGGCGGGCATCAAGGCCTGGCGCGACGCCTCGACCGGCCCGCTCCAGGACGAACTGGGCCGCACCGCACCCAAGACGGGCGCCTCGGCGCGCGGCACCGTCACCGAGGCCGCGGTCACGGCGCTGGACACGCGGGCGGGCACGGCCAAGCTCATCGCGACCGTGCGCGTGGACGTCACGCCCGCCGCTTCGAAGACACCGGATACACCGAAGACACCGAAGACACCGACCACGGACCGCAAACGCCTGGAAGCGGTGCTGGTGCGCACCGGGGACGACGAGTGGAAGGTCAAGGCGCTGGACGCGGTACTGCCGGCCCGGACGGCGGGGGAGGACGACGCCCGATGACACGGCTGCTGCGCAAGGAGCGCCCGGAACGGGCACGCGAGCCCGAACCCGAGCCCGCCGGTCCGAAGGACGGGGCCGATCCGGCCGATGCGGCGCAGAGGACGGACGGGACGGCCGAAGGGGGCGACGCGCCGGCGGAGAGAGACGCCTCAGCGGTGAGTGACGTGCCGGCAAAGAGTGACGCGTCCGCCGAGCGCGATGCGTTCCCTGAACGCGACGCGTCCGACGCCGAGGAGCCCGACGCCGAGGAGCCCGACTCCGACGAGCCCGAATCCGGCGAGGCGCCCGCGCGCGGCCCCCGGAGCAGGTCGCTGCGCAGGGCCGCCCTCGCGGCGGGTGCGGCCGTACTCGTCCTCGCGGGCGGCGGCTTCTTCTACGGCGCCCACCAGCTGCGCTCCGCACCCTCCGCCGAGAACACCGCACTGAGCGACGTCGCGGCCACCACCCGGGTCGCCGGCGACGTCGGCAACGACCTCGCCCGCGTCTTCTCCTACACACCGGACGGCCTGGACGCCACCGAACGTTCCGCGCGCTCCGTCCTCACCGGGAAGGCGGCCCGCCAGTACACCGAACTCGTCGGCCGGATCCGCGCGGACGTCGCCAAGCAGCGCGTGACCCTGAGCACCCAGGCCGTACGCGTCGGGGTGATCGAACTCCACGGGGACAAGGCGCGGTTGCTGGTCTTCCTCGACCAGGTCTCCCGCCGGGACAAGGGCAAGGCGGCGGCCGCGGCGGCCCAGCTCACGGTCACCGCCCAACGGGAGGACGACCAGTGGCGGATCGTCGACATCCAGACCCGCTGACGGCGCACGGGAGACAGGAGCACCCCATGAAACGCACGGTCCGCACGCTGTCGGCCGGACCCCGCGCCCTGCCCGCCCTGGCCCTCGCGCTCACCCTCGTCGCGGGCGGGTTCGCGGCGTGGGCGGGCTGGGACTGGTACGACGCGGCGCACGACGACTCGGCGGCGTACGCGGTCCAGCGCGACAAGGCGCTCGCCGCCGGTGAACAGGCCGTCGAGAACCTCAACACCCTCGACCACCGCAGCGTCGACCGGGGCCTCGACCTGTGGGAGTCCTCGACCACCGGCGACCTGCACAGCCAACTGGTGAGCGGGCGCAAGGAGTTCACCGAACAGGTGCGGACGGCGAAGACCGTCACCACGGCCCGGGTGCTCTCCGGTGCCGTCACCGAACTCGACGACCGGGCCGGACGGGCCCGGGTGCTCGTCGCGCTGCGGGTGACGGTGAAGGCGCCCGGCGGCGAGAGCACCGACAAGGACAGCCGCATGCTCGGCGAACTCACCCGCACCGGCGGCGGATGGAAGCTGAGCGCCCTGGGCCAGGCACCCGTGGGCGGCACCTCAGCAGGCTGACCCGGTCCGGCACCGCAGCGACGGCCGGCCCGCACGAGAGGACGACACCCGATGCCGACGACCCGGCACCACATCAACCGCCAGCGCCGCCGTCAGGCGCGCGAACCGAGGCCCGAGCCGCCGGCGGTGCCGGCCGCCCCGGCGGAGACGGCGGCCGCCCCGGCAAAGGACCCGGGAGCGGACGGCCGCGGGGCCGGACGGCCCCGTACCGGCGTCGCCGTACTGCCCGCCCGCGCCCCCTCCACCACTTCCCGCCGGACCCCGGAGGCGACACCGGTCCCGGACCCGGATGCGGCCACGGACGACCCGGACCCGGTAAGGCACCTGGACGCGGCCACGGACCCGGAGCCGGCCACGGACTCGCGCACCACGAGCCGCCGATCCCGCAGACGTCCGTCCCGCCGGTCCCTGGCGCTGTGCCTGCTGTGCCTGCTGACCCTGGCCCTCGGCGGCTTCGCCGGGTGGGCGCACGCGCGCGCCCAGAGCCTGCGGGACGACCCGGCCGTACGCAACACCGCCCTCACCGACGCCGCCCGCACGAGCGAGATCAAGGGCGAGACGGAGAAGGCGGTCGCCGCGCTCTTCTCCTACGACCACGCCGCCCCCGGCGCGTACGAGAAGGCGGTGAAGACGCTGCTCACGGGCAAGGCGGTAGCCCAGCACCGAGCCCTGCTGGACGGCGTGCGCACCCGCGCCGACCAGCAGAAGGCGGTCATCACCACCACCGTCACGGACAGCGCGGTCGAGCGCATCGACGGCGACCGCGCCCGGGTACTGGTCTACGCCGACCAGAGCAGCGTCAGCACCGCCGGGACCAGGGCCGCCCCGGGCGCGAAGAACAAGCAGGGAGCACAGGGCAAGCAGGGAGCACAGGACCAAGGGACCTACGCCGGCGCCATGTTCGCCGTCGACGTCGTCCTGCGGGACGGGCACTGGCTCGTCTCCGGCATCGACACCTTCGGCCGCTGAGAACGAGCCCCCGCCCACCGCGCCGAAGGCCCCACCGACAGGGAGTGACAGCCATGCCCGCACGCCGCGTACGACGTCTGCGCGCCCGCACCCGACAGGGCCTGCGCGCCACCGCCATCGCCGTGGCCACCGTGGCGGCCCTCACCGCCTCGCAGGCACCCGGCGCGCCCGCAGCGACCGGGGCGGCCGGGAACGGCCCCGGCCGTCCGGCGGCCGACGAGGAGCGCGCGCCGGCCGCGGGCGTCCCGTACGCGGCGCCCGACGCGCCCGGCGACGGGTCGTACCACACCGAACTCCCGCCCCTGATCACCGCCGACGCCCCCCTGACGCCGCATCAGGTGAGCGAGGTGCGGGCCGAGTCCGGGATCCCGGGCACCGTGCTGCGCGCCTACCGGGCGGCCGAGCGGTCCGTCGCCCGTACCGACCCCGGCTGCCGGCTGCCCTGGCAACTGCTCGCCGCGATCGGCAAGGTGGAGTCGGGCCAGGCGCGCGGCGGCGCGGTCGACCGGCAGGGCACGACGCTGGGCCGTATCACCGGCCCGGCGCTCGACGGCAGGGGCTTCGCGCTGGTCCGGGACACCGACGGCGGAGTCTACGACGGCGACCCGGTCTACGACCGCGCGGTGGGACCGATGCAGTTCCTGCCGTCGACGTGGACCGGGTGGGGCGCCGACGGCAACGGGGACGGCCGCGCCGACCCGAACAACGTCTTCGACGCGGCCCTCGCGGCCGGGCACTACCTGTGCGCGGGGGACCGGGACCTGAGCCGGGCCGCGGACCTGGACCGGGCCGTCCTCAGCTACAACGACTCGCGCGCCTACCTGGACCTGGTCCGCTACTGGCTGGAATTCTACCGCCGGGGCGTGCACAGCGTGCCCGACGGCAAGGGCGTCATCCCGAGGTCCCCCGGGGCGGGCGGCGACACCCCGGCGACGAAACCCGTGGACAAGGGGGAGGGAGGGGACGCAGGGAACACCGGCGGCGGGATCCTCGTCGGCCCGGACCACGGCGGCCCCTCGGGACCGGGCACCCCCACCCCCTCGCGCCCCCACCCGGCGCCGTCGACCGGGCCGTCCACCCCGGCGCCCACGCCCACCGGGGAGCCGTCGCAGCCCGGCTCGCCTACGCCCCGTCCCTCGGGTTCCCCCACCGCGGACCCGTCACCGACGACGCAGCCCAGCGGCTCGGCGACCCCGGACCCGGGCGGCTCGACGTCCCCCTCGGCCTGCCCGTCACCATCGGTGAGCGCCTCAGCGGACGGTCCGGGGCAGCCGGCCGCCGGTACGGGCACCGGGGCCGGCGCTCCGACGGGCGACCCGACGGCCGACCCGTCGTGCGGTCCGGAACAGGCCGCACGCCGGTGACGGCGGCAACGGCGCGCCCGTAGGAGGTCTCAGGCGCCCGCCGGTCTGCCGGTCTGCTGGTCCGCCGAGACGGCCGCGGACGAAGGCGGCGACGTCGTCGTGCGCCGCGGCGGCGGGCCGGAGGGCGTCGTCGAGGACGATCTCGTGGCTGCTCCGGGCCGCCGGCCGCTGCTGATGCCGGCCCAGCACCTGGACACCGCCTTCGCGGACCGGCTGATCACGTCTCTTCGACGGCGTGGCACGAGGCGCAGGGGCGCCGGACGCGCAGGCCCACTCGGGTTCCGGACGCGGCCGCTGCGCGGACGACGCGTCAGTCGCCGGGGCAGACGGCGTCCGAGCGGGCCGTGGCCCAGCCGGACCCCGTGGCGCGGACGCTGATGTGCGCCACCGGCGTCGACGTCCTCGAACTGTCGGGAGCGGCAGGAGTGGCGGCGTACGTGGGGATCGCGAGGTTCTCACGGTTCGCGGACCGGCGCAGCGCCCTCGCCGCGGTACAGGTGAGCTGCTCCATCGCCAGGGTGCCGGGCCGACCCACCCCGGCGGGGAAGCGGACGGAGACGACGTACTGCTCGACGGTGACGCCGACCGGGCCCGGCAGGGCGGGCAGGGACGTGGTCAGCTTCGGGGCCTCGCCCGGGTTCGGTCCGGCCAGCAGGAGCCGTACGGCCGCCCCGACCGGGTCGGCGGCCCCGGCGGGCATCCGGCGGGGCGCGGGGCTCAGCACCCCGTCCGCCACGAAGTAGACCGTGACGTCCGCGGGGACCCCGACCGCCGGGGCACCGGCGTCGATGACGCCCGACGTGGGCACCCCGCAGCCCGCCGCCATGAGCAGGGCGCCGGTGACGGCCGCCGCGGCGGCGCCGCGCGGGACGCGTCTCATGTGCTCTCCCTCCTTTCCTCCCCGGGGGAGGTGTCCGCCGCCGGCCGGGGCCGCAGCGGCAGCTCGACGGTGAAGACCGCGCCGCCGCCGGGATCGTTGCCCGCCCTGACGCGTCCGCCGTGCAGGCGTACGTTCTCGGCGGTGATGGCCAGCCCGAGTCCGCTGCTCTCACTGCGAACCCGCGCCCGGCTCGCCTTGTAGAACCGTTCGAAGATGTGCGGCAGGTCCGCCTCGGGGATGCCGGGCCCCCGGTCGGTGACCGTGATCACCGCCCATCCGTCCGCGTCGGTCAGGCGCAGGGTCACCGGCGGTTCGCCGTGCCGCAGTGCGTTGCCGACCAGGTTGGCCACCACCACGTCCACCCGGCGCGGATCGACGCGGGCCCGCAGCGCGCCGCCGGCCGGCAGGTCCGTGCTCACCCGGTCCAGCCAGCCGCGGGCGGCGAGGGTGCGCCGGACGGACTCGGCCAAGTCGATCTCGTCGACGCCGAGTTCGGCCGCGCCCGCGTCGAAGCGGGAGATCTCCATCAGGTCGTCGACCAGCCGGGCCAGCCGTGCCGTCTCCTCGCTGACCAGCCGTACCGCCTCGCCCGTGATCTGGTCCAGGCCGGACGACTGCTCGTCGAGCACGTCGGTGACCGCCGTCATCGCGGCCAGCGGGGTGCGCAGTTCGTGCGAGACGTCCGCGGCGAACCGCCGGGCCCGCGCCTCCATGCGGCGCAGCTCCGCCACCGACTGCTCCAGCGCGGCCGCGGTGTCGTTGAACGTCCTGGACAGCTCGGCCAGTTCGTCGGAGCCGCTGACGGTCAGCCGGGTGTCGAGGTGTCCGGCGGCCATCCGCCGGGTGGCCCGTCCGAGGGCCCGTACGGGGCGCAGCACCCCGCGGGCGACCAGCAGCGCGATGAGGACGGCGAGGCCGAGCGCGGGCAGGGTGGCCCGTTCGATGGCGGTGATCAGCGCCCGCACGTAGAGCTGTTCGGTCTCCTGTGGGACCACCAGGTAGAGCACCAGGCCCGTCGCGGCGGCGGAGACGTCGGCCGAGGAGGCGTAGGTGACGGGCAGCCCGACGACGAGGAAGGACCGGCCGTCGTGGTGCACGCGCTGGAAGACCGCGGCCGTCCGGGTGCGTACGGAACGCCGCAGTTCGGGGGTGAGGACGTCGAAGCTGTCCTGCGGGCCGTAGACCGCGCGCTCGTCGCCGTAGGTGGCGAGGAAACGCCACTGCTGCGAGCGGTGCGTGTAGGCGAGGTCGCCGACCATGGCGTTCAGGTCGGACCGGCTGGGCGCGTCCGGGAACCCGGGCGCCCGCGCGTCGACACTGTCGCGGAACTGCCGGACCACCGCGTCCTGGCTCTGCTGGAGCACCCCGGTGCGCGCCTCGCGGAAGGTGAGGACGCCGGTGCTCAGGCAGCTGACGACGGCGACGACGGTGAACCCCGCGACGAGGCGGAGCCGCAGCCCGCCGTGCCGGGAGGGGTGGCGCACGGCCCGCGGAGAGGGGCGGAGGGGGCTCATCGCGCGCGGAAGCAGTAGCCGAAACCGCGCACGGTGTGGACGTAGCGCGGGGTGCCGCCCAGCTCGCCGAGTTTGCCGCGCAGGCGTTTCACGCAGGCGTCCACCAGGCGTATGTCCCCGTGGTAGCTGTGCTCCCAGACTGCTTCGAGGAGCTGCTGGCGGCTGAGGACCTGGCCGGGCGAGGCGGACAGCGCGAGCAGCAGCCGCAGTTCGGAGGGGGCGAGGTCGACCTGCTGCCCCCGGTGGGTGACGCGCAGGCCGGCCCGGTCGATGCCGAGATCGCCGTGCGTCTCGGCGCGGGGCCGGGCGGTGCCCGCAGCCGGTGCGTCGAGGCGGCGCAGCAGGGCGCGGATACGGGCGTCGAGGACCCGGGCCTGCACGGGTTTGACCACGTAGTCGTCGGCCCCCGCCTCCAGTCCGACGATCATGTCGACGCTGTCGCCCTTGGCGGTCATCATGATGATCCCGACCTGCTCGCGCCCCCTGATCCGGCGGCACACGTCGAGGCCGGGCAGGCCGGGCAGCATGAGGTCCAGGACCACCACGTCGGGGCGGAAGGCGCCGAGCTGCTCGAGTCCCTCCTCGCCGGTGGCGGCGGCGCAGACGTCGTGCCCCTGGTGGCGCAGGGCGAGCGCGACTCCCTGGCGCACGGCGGCGTCGTCTTCGATGAGCAGGATCCGGGGCATGTCGATCAGTATGTGCGGGCCGAGACCGGGGGCGGCTGCCGGGGCCCGGCCTCTCGGGGAACTGTTACGGAAGGATCATATGTGCTTGGTGCTCAAGCCCCGGAAGATCACTGTTGCAGTCCTGTGACCTTTCGGTCCAGAGGGCATCACATACGGTCACCAGCCTGGGCGCCATGCCAGGAACCACACTCCGCTCGGACGCCGGCCCCGGCGCGGACGGCATTCCGAGCCGCCGCACCGCCACCACCCGTCGCGCCTCCCGCCGCCGCGCCCGCCGCCGTCGCCGTGTCTACGTCCTCAGCGCCCTGGCCGCCGCCGGCGCGGTGGGCGCCGCGGTCCTGTTCGTGGGCACGGGAGGGGGCCCGGACGGCGGCGGGTCCGCCGCCGCGGGTGCGACGCGCGGGCCGGGTCCGACGCAGGCGGGGGACTCCCTGCGGCACGCGGAGGGCGGGTCCACGCCGACGACGCAGGTGTCCGGGAAGACGACGGGGAAGGACACGAAGAAGGACTCGGGGAAGGGCGGGGACAAGGACGGGGACAAGGACGGCAAGCCGGCGGCGGGGACGGGCACCGGCAAGGCCGGGAACGGGATCTTCCACACCGGGCGGGCCTCCGGACAGGTGGCGGGCACCGGGACGGTGCGGCGCTACGAGGTCCAGGTCGAGGAGGGGACGGGTGTCACGCCCGACGAGGCGGCCCACGAGATCCAGGGCATCCTCGCCGACCGGCGCAGCTGGACCGCCGACGGCCACGACGCCTTCCAGCTCGTCTCCCAGGGGCCCGTGGACTTCGTGGTGAAGATCGCCACGCCCGCCACCGTGGACCGCATCTGCGGTGCGGCCGGACTGCACACCCACGGTGAGGTCAACTGCGACGTCGGCAGCCAGGTGGTCGTCAACCTCAAGCGCTGGAACCAGGGTTCACCCCAGTTCCCCGGACCCATCCACGAGTACCGCGCCCTGATCATCAACCACGAGGTCGGCCACCGCATCGGTCACGGCCACGAGACGTGCCCCGGGCCGGGGCGGCCCGCCCCCGCGATGATGCAGCAGATCGACGGGCTCCACGGGTGCGTCGCCAACGCCTGGCCCTACGACTCCAAGGGGAACTACCTCAAGGGTCCCGCGGTGCCCTGACCCTCACCTCACCTCACGACGCTGACGCGCAGCCCGGTGATCTCCCGCTCGTCGTGCGCGGTGCGTGACCGGTCCACGGGCGTGGGCGGTCCACGGGCGTGGCCGGTCCAACGGCGGGGCCGGTCCAAGGGTCCGGACGGACGCGCGGGCCTGTGGCTCGCGGTCGCCCGTGACGCCGCCCGAGCGGGAGAGGCCCGTGGACGCTGTACCGACGGAGGTCACCGGCCTCCGGCGCCGATCGCGTGAGCGGCTGCGGCTTCCACGCCGCCGCCGTCCACGCGCCCGGTTCCCGGCCCTGCGGTCACGGCTCCGAACGGGCCCCGGCCCCACCGGCGCCGTCGGGCCGAACGGCCCCCGCGTCCTTCGGAGCGTCCCGGTCCTGAGCCGGCCCGGCCACCGGGTGCTGACCGGCCGGCCCGGTGGCCGGCTTCGGCCTGCGGGTCAGCCGGCGGACGTCCGGTACGCACAGCACCGCAAGGGTCAGCGCCAGCACCAGTGCCGAGCACCCCCACAGCGCCGCCGGCCGGCCCACCGCGTCCTGCACCGGGCCGGCCACCGCCGTGGCCACCGGCACCAGCGCCAGCGAGCCGAGCCAGTCGTACGACGACACCCGCGAGAACTTCTCCTCCGGTATCTCCTGGTGCAGCGCGGACATCCACGCCACGGCGAACACCTCCACGCTCACCCCGGTCGCGAACATCACCGCCAACAGCGCGGGCGTCGGCACCGGCACGGCCAGCGCCGCCGAGGGCAAGGCGAGCGGCAGCACGCCGAGGACGCCCACCAGCAGCAGCCGGCGCGGCGCCCACCGCGTCATCAGCAACCCGCCGAGAACCGTGCCCACGCCGAAGGCGGCCAGCGCCAGTCCCCACGGCTGCGGCCCGCCCAGCCGTTCCCGCGCCACCAGCGGTCCGTAGACCGTCTCGGCGGCCGCGACCACCGCGTTCACGACGGCGAACTGCACCACGATCGACCACAGCCAGGGCCGGCTCGCCACCTCGCGCCAGCCCTCCCGCAGGTCCGCCAGGAGGTTGGTGCCGCCCCGCCGCCCGGGGACGTCACGCACGTCCAGGAAGGCGCGCAGCGCCCCCGCGACCGCGAAGGCCACCGCGTCGACCGCCAGCACCCACCCCGGCCCGGCCGCCGCCACCAGCGCGCCGCCGAGCCCGGTGCCCAGGATGCCGGCGCCGTTCACCCCCGTACGGAAGACGGCGAAGGCGCGCCCGGAGTCGCTGCCGGAGACCGTGGCCAGCACCATGCCCTCGGCGGCCGGGGAGAAGAACGCCTGCCCTGTCCCGCCCAGCGCGGCCAGCAGGGCCATCTGCCACACCCGCGCGGTGCCGGTCAGCACCAAGACGGCGAACAGGCCCTGCGAGACGCAGTTGAGCGCGTTCGCCGCGACCATCACCCGGTGCCGGGGCAGCCGGTCCGCCAGTGCCCCGCCGATCAGCACGAACACCACCAGCGGCACCGTCCGTGCCGCCGCGACCAGTCCCACGTCGGTCGCCGAGCCGCCGACCGCGAGCACCGCGAACGCCCCCGCGACCAGTGCCCCGGAACTGCCCAGCCCGGACACGACGGCGGCAGCGGTCAGCAGCGTGTAGTTGCGCCCGGCCCAGGACGGACGGCGGACGCGGTTTCGCGGGGGAGTCATCCGCGGATTATCCCTTGCTCCCGCGTCGCCCCCGCGCGGTCGGGCCTGCGAACCCGATGACCCCGGGGAGCCCGGGGACCCCGGGGCAGGCGGGCAAAGAACACGCGGGCAAAAAAAGGGGGAAAGGAGACGACCCGCTCCTTTCCACTCTCAACGTATAGCGCACCGGGGGGCTTGCGGCAAGGCCCCCGTTGTCCCGCACAATGACCGGCCGAAGCCAGGGAAGCACGAGCCCCTGCGCCACCCCGCCCCACCCCAGCGCCCCGTACACCACGCCACCTCACCCCACAGATGCGGAGCATCACGGACGTGAATCCCCTGTCCACCAGTGTTTTCGACCTCCCCGAGCGGCTGGCCGCCAAGGCCGGACCGGAGTTGATCGCCGACGACGAGCGGCACTTCGCGGCCGTCGCGGAGTGTCTGGAGCAGTCGGTCGCCGAGCTGTCCGTCCGGCTCGCCGCCGAGCGCAGGGCACCCGGCGGGGTCGGCCGGCAGGCCATGGACCGGGACGCGGAGGTCCACCGGCTGTCCACCCGCCTGCGCACCCTGCGCCGCTTCGGGCTCGACCTGTGCCTGGGCCGCATGGTCGGCGCGGACGGCACCGAGCCCCTGTACGTCGGACGGCTCGGCCTCACCGACAGCACCGGGCGCAGGCTGCTGCTCGACTGGCGCTCGCCCGCGGCCGAGCCGTTCTTCGGAGCCACCCACGCCGACCCGATGGGCCTGGCGAGCCGCCGCAGGTACCGCTGGAGGGGCGGCCGGATCAGCGACTACTGGGACGAGGTGTTCACCGCGGACGCCTCCGCAGGGCACGCCGCACTCGACGACCAGTCCGCCTTCATCGCCAGCCTCGGCGGCAACCGGTCGCCGCGGATGCGGGACGTCCTCGGCACGATCCAGGCCGACCAGGACGCCGTCATCCGCGCGGGCTCCCGCGGCGCCCTCGTCGTCGACGGCGGGCCGGGCACGGGCAAGACCGTCGTGGCCCTGCACCGCTCGGCCTACCTCCTCTACAGCGACCCCCGCCTCGGACACCGCCGCGGCGGTGTCCTGTTCGTCGGCCCGCACGAGCCCTACCTCGGCTACGTCTCCGACGTGCTGCCCAGTCTCGGCGAGGAGGGCGTACAGACCTGCACGCTGCGGGACCTCGTCGCCGAGGGCGCCGCGGCCGGGGCCGAGGCCGACCCGGAGGTGGCCCGCCTGAAGTCGTCCGCGGACCTGGTGAAGGCGATCGAGAAGGCCGTCAGGTTCTACGAGGAGCCGCCCACGGAAGGGATGACCCTCACCACCCACTGGTCCGACATCCGGCTGGATGCCGACGACTGGGCCGCGGCGTTCGACGCGGCGGAACCCGGCACCCCCCACAACCAGGCACGCGCCCAGGTCTGGGAGGAACTGCTCACCGTCCTGGCGGACAAGCACGACGGCGACGCCCCGCCCGACCTGCTCCGCCGGTCGCTGGCGCGAAACCGGGACCTGCTCACGGCCTTCCGCCGCGCCTGGCCCCTGCTGGAGGCGGCCGACCTCGTCTCGGACCTGTGGTCGGTACCCGCCTACCTGCGCCTGTGCGCGCCGTGGCTCGCACC
The DNA here is from genome assembly GCF_042268205.1 of Streptomyces sp. NPDC056160. NCBI lineage: Bacteria > Bacillati > Actinomycetota > Actinomycetes > Kitasatosporales > Streptomycetaceae > Streptomyces > Streptomyces sp. NPDC056160. The sequence goes on along the minus strand of NZ_JBHJUW010000054.1, from coordinate 19,087 downwards.
CGCGGACGTACGGCGGTTGCAGCGCGCGGACGCCAAGGCCTGGACCGTGTCCGACCTGCCGTTCCTGGACGCGGCCCGGCAGCGGCTCGGCGACCCCGAGGCCGCCCGGCACGAGCGCCGCCGCGAGGCGGCCCTCGCCGCCGAACGCGAGCGGATGGCCGCCGTCATCGACAACGTCCTCGCGGCCGACGACGACGGCGAGGGCGCGGTGACGATGCTGCACGGACGGGACCTGCGGGACGCCCTCGTCGACGAGAACGCGGCGCCACGCATCGAAGCGGACCGGCTCGCCGGACCGTTCGCGCACGTCGTCGTGGACGAGGCGCAGGAACTGACCGACGCGCAGTGGCAGATGCTGCTGCTGCGCTGCCCGTCCCGCAGCTTCACCGTCGTCGGGGACCGCGCGCAGGCCCGGCACGGCTTCACCGAGTCGTGGCGGGAGCGGCTCGAACGGGTCGGGTTCGACCGGATCACCCTGGCCTCCCTCACCGTCAACTACCGGACTCCGCAGGAGATCATGACGGAGGCCGAGCCGGTCATCCGGGCGGTGCTCCCCGACGTCAACGTGCCCGTCTCCATCCGCAGCAACGGTGTCCCCGTCGTCCACGGCCGCGTCGCCGACCTCGACTCGGTCCTCGCCGCCTGGGCGGCGACGCATGCCGAGGGAACCGCCTGCGTGATCGGCGCCCCCGCGTTCCGCGAGAGCCCGCGCATCCGGTCACTGACCCCGGAGCTGTCCAAGGGACTGGAGTTCGACCTGGTCGTCCTGGTCGACCCGCAGGAGTACGGAACGGGCATCGAGGGAGCGGTCGACCGCTACGTCGCGATGACCAGGGCGACCCGGCAACTCGTCGTCCTCACCAGTTCCTGAGACCGCCGTATCTCCGTCGCCGACCGTGTCGCAGTTGGGCCGAACAGGTGACATGGCGTAAGAATTGGCTGGTGCAGGCGATGAGTGCGAGTCAGGTCGGGGGGAGCCGGTGAACAGCCACGACGTCACCGATGAACAGTGGGAGGGGCTCGCCCAGGTCGTTCCGTTGCGCGGACGCGACTCGTGGCCGTCCGCGGTGCACCACCGCTCCCTCCCGGACGCGGACACGGAGATGCGCCGCCGCTTCGTCGTCCTCAGGGTCAACATCTTCGCGGACGCCCGCGACGTGGCCGAGACGCTGATGGCGGGGGTGCCGGTCCTGCTGGACCTCACCGGCGCCGAGACCGAGGTGGCCAAGCGGGTCCTGGACTTCAGTACCGGCGTCGTCTTCGGCCTGGCCAGCGGGATGCACCGGGTCGACCGGAACGTGTTCCTCCTCACGCCGCCCGGCACCGAGGTCAGCGGGCTCATGCAGGGCGCGGCGGTTCCCGGCATGTGAGACGGCCGGGGCGGGCCGCCGGGGCGGTGTCCCCCGATCGTGGGAAGGCGCCCAGGGCGGAACGGTTCGCCCTGGTCACAGCCCTCTACGGTCCCGGTATGACCGCGTTCCCACCCGCGCCCCCGTCCGCGCCCTCATCGACCGCGCCCTCATCGACCGCGCCCTTACCGTCCGTGCCGTCCGCGTCCCCGCCGGTGCCGTACCCGTCCGGATCCGCCGCTCCGGCCGCCCGCCCGGTTCCGCCGGCCCGGCCGTGCATCACCGAGCTGCGGCTGACGGCGTTCGCGGCGCACCGCCGGGTCCGCCTCCCGCTCGGGCCGCTGACGCTGCTGGCGGGGCCCAGCGGGTGCGGCAAGACCGGCGCGGCCAGGGCGTACGAGGCGCTGGCCCGGCTCGGCGGCGGGGCCGCGCTGGGCGAGGTCTTCCCGGACCCGGCCGCCTGCGTACCCGAGGACACCCGCCCGGACCACCGGCGCCGCCGCGGCTTCCGCATCGGCTGTACGGCGGACGGCCCGCAGGGCGCGGTCCGCCTCGACGTCGTAGTCCAGGCCGAACCCGGGCTGCGCGTGGTGGGCGAGCGGCTGACCGCGGGCGGGCAGGTCCTGCTTCAGACGTCCTTGCGCGATCCCGGGCGGCGGGCCGTCGAGGCGTCGTGGCGCACGGGCGGCCCCGGACAGCCGCCGCACCGCTCGTTGCTGCCCGACGACCGGCTCGGCACCGCCCTGCTGCCGCTGCGGGTCGCCGGGAAGAACGACGGGCAGCGCAGGGTCCTGGCCGCGGCCGAGCAGATGGTGGTCGCCCTGCGGTCGGTGTTCGCGTGCGATCCGCTGCCCGGACGGATGCGTGCGCCCGCGCCCGTCGGGGCCGGGCGGCTGCTGCGCGGGTGCGACAACCTCGCCGCCGTGCTGTGGCGCACCCGCGCCGAGTGCGCCCGTCGGCACGCACTGCTGGTGGAGGCGGTGCGCGCCGGCTGCGCCGGGCCCGTGGCCGACGTGCTCGCCGAGCCGGCGGGCGCCGGACGGGTACGGGCGGTGCTGGACCGCGGGAACGGCACGCGCACCGGCTTCGAGCGGCTGGGGGACGGCGAACTGCGGTACGCGGCGCTGGCGTCGGTGCTGCTCACCGGTCCGGGCGTGCTGGACGTCGACCCGGCGGCCGAGGTGCCCGCGGCGCTCCAGTCCCTCACGGTCCTCGCCGACGGCTTCGACCGGTCGCTCGACCCGCGCCAGCGCGCCGCGCTGCTGCGGCTGGCCGAGCGGATGTGCGAACGCGGGCACATCCGCGTCACCGGCACCGTGAGCGACGCGTCGGGGGCGGCAGGGCCGGGGGCGGCGGCGCGGGTGGTGGAGCTGGGCGGGGCGGCGGCTCGGGAAGGGACGGGAGGCCACGGGTGATAGACCTGATCCCGTGACCGATCACGCCGAGTCCCCCGAGCACCCCGAGCACCCCGAGCCCTCGGGCACCGCCTCGCCCTCGTCCCCCGGGGAGTGCCGCGACCGCGACCTGGCCGGGTTGCAGCGCCGCCTCGCCGAGTTCGCCGCCGCGCGCGACTGGCAGCCGTACCACACCCCGAAGAACCTGGTGGCCGCCCTCAGCGTCGAGGCGTCCGAACTGGTCGAGATCTTCCAGTGGCTGACCCCGCAGGAGTCGGCGCGCGTCATGGCCGACCCGGAGTCGGCGTACCGCGTGCGGGACGAGGTCGCCGACGTTCTCGCGTACCTGCTGCAACTCTGCGAGGTGCTCGGCGTGGATCCGCTGGCGGCGCTGGCCGCGAAGATCGACCGGAACGAACGGCGGTTCCCGGTGCGGGGAGTGGCCGGGGAGACGGACACCACCGAGGGGAACTGACAGCTCCGCTATCACTCTCCGGAGTCATTCACTCGGTCGAAATCGATTCGTTGTCCAGTAATTTCCGTCTTCCCCTGGCTTTTTCTTTCGAACACCCTCACTCTGGGTAGTGAACAACGGAGTTCGGGCAGACGTGCGACACGTACGTCGGAAGATGACGGGGGCAGCGCATGGACGCGGTGCGGCTCATCCTGGCGAGCAGGCGTGCCCTGGCGGGCAGCGCTGAGACCCCGGCCGTCCTGGCGGAGGTGTGGCAGGCCCAGGCCCTGGCCCAGGCCATCGGCAGCCGCCTCGCGGTCTCGGGGCCGCCCGAGCTGCGTGGTGAGGCCCTGGGCCTGACCGAACTGGCTGGCCGCGGCTGCGGCGTCCTGGACGCCCCGGACCTGGACCCCGGCGCCTTGCGCGCCGCCCAGCTCACCGAACTCGCCGACGCACACCGGGCGTTGCTGTGCCTCGGCGGGCTGCTGGGCGAGGTCGGGATCGCCCTCGTCGGCATCGCCAGCTCGGCCGCCGACGAACGTACGTACTGGCAGTGCATGGAGGCGATCGACGCGGCCGACGAGTCCAGGGACCGCGTCCGCGAGCTGCTGCGCAAACTGGCGGCTCGCGAGGAGGCGGTCCTCCCGGAGCGCGAGGCGGGCTGACCGCACCCCACCGCGGCTCGGACGGTTCACCCGTCCGGCAGCCGGGGCCGTCGCCGGTCCCGGTGGGGTCGGCGGGGGCGGCGGGGTGGCGGCGTGCAGGATGGAGGCATGGATCTCCGCATCTTCACCGAGCCCCAGCAAGGGGCCTCGTACGACACCCTGCTCACCGTCGCCAAGGCCACCGAGGACCTGGGCTTCGACGCGTTCTTCCGCTCCGACCACTACCTGCGCATGGGCGACGGGGACGGCCTGCCCGGCCCCACCGACGCCTGGATCACCCTCGCCGGACTCGCCCGCGAGACCAAGCGCATCCGTCTCGGCACCCTGATGACCGCAGCCACCTTCCGCCTCCCCGGCGTCCTCGCCATCCAGGTCGCACAGGTCGACCGGATGTCCGGCGGCCGGGTCGAGCTGGGCCTGGGCGCGGGCTGGTACGAGGAGGAGCACAAGGCGTACGGCATCCCCTTCCCCAAGGAGAAGTTCGCCCGCCTGGAGGAGCAGCTGGCCATCGTCACCGGCCTGTGGGCGACCGAGACCGGCAAGACCTTCGACTTCCAGGGCGAGCACTACCGGCTGAGCGAGTCGCCCGCGCTGCCCAAGCCCGCGCAGACGAAGGTCCCGGTGCTCATCGGCGGCCTCGGCGCGAGTCGCACCCCGCGGCTGGCCGCCCAGTACGCCGACGAGTTCAACGTCCCCTTCGCCTCGATCGAGGACAGCGAGCGGCAGTTCGGCCGGGTGCGCGACGCCGCGCGGACGGCCGGCCGTGACGCGGACGACATCGTCTACTCCAACGCCCTGGTCGCCTGCGTCGGCCGGGACGACCAGGAAGTCGCCCGCCGCGCCGCCGCGATCGGCCGCGAGGTCGACGAGCTGAAGGCCAACGGCCTGGCGGGCTCCCCGGCCGAGGTGGTCGACAAGATCGGCCGCTACGCCGCGACCGGCTCCAGCCGCATCTACCTCCAGATCCTCGACCTGTCCGACCTGGACCACCTGGAGCTGATCTCCTCCCAGGTGCAGTCGCAGCTGTCGTAGCCGATCCGCCCCGGCGACGCCCCGGGGCCGCCGGAGCCAGGGGAGAACCGGGAAACCGGGAAACCGGAGTACCGGGAAACCGGAGAACCGGAACCGGAGAACCGGAGAACCGGAGAACCGGGGAGATAAAGACAGGCGCGGGTCCTCCGCCCTGTGCCAAGGTGAGGGCGTCGTCCTGCCGGGCCCCCAGGATCACCGTCCTGGGGGCCCGCGCGCACGCACGGCACCGAACCCACCCGCCCAGCCGGAGAGGCCCTCCGCATGTTCCTGACCATCAGCACCACCGGCACCGCCGAACACCCCGCGACCGACCTCGGGTACCTGCTGCACAAGCACCCCGGCAAGGCGCAGGCGTTCTCCACCTCCTACGGCACGGCGCACGTCCTCTACCCCGAGGCGGGCACCGATCGCTGCACGGCGGCCCTGCTGCTGGAGGTCGACGCGGTGGCACTGGTGCGGCGGAGCAAGGGCAAGGGCCGCGGCGGCGCCCCCGACGCGGCGCTCGCGCAGTACGTCAACGACCGCCCCTACGCCGCGTCCTCGCTGCTGGCCGTGGCGCTGAGCGCGGTGTTCTCCAGCGCGCTGCGCGGTGTGTGCCGCGCGAAGCCCGAACTGCCCGGCCGGGTACGCCCGTTGCGCATCGAGATACCGGCCCTGCCGGCCCGCGGCGGCCCGGCCCTCGTGGAGCGGCTGTTCGCGCCGCTCGGCTGGACGGTCACCGCCGAAGCCGTCCCGCTGGACACCGAGTTCCCGCAGTGGGGTGCCTCCCGGTACGTGCGCCTGGTCCTGGAGTCGGACACCGTCACCCTCGCCGAGGCCCTGCGCCACCTCTACGTCCTGCTGCCCGTCCTCGACGACGCGAAGCACTACTGGGTCTCCTCCGACGAGGTCGACAAGCTGCTGCGGGCCGGCGAGGGCTGGCTGCCCGCGCACCCCGAGCAGAAGCTGATCACCAGCCGCTACCTGAGCCGGCGCTGGTCGCTGACCCGGCAGGCGGTGGAGCGCCTGGAACTGGTGCGGCTGGCCGAGACGGACGACAGCGACGTCGAGGAGATCGACAACGCGGTGGCCGCCGAGACCGAGGCCGAGGAGACCGGCACCGGCATCGAGACCGGGGCCGGCACCGCGGCCGAAGCGGGGACCGGGACCGAGGAGAAGCAGGCACCGCTCGCCGTGCGGCGCCGCGAGGCGATCGTCGCGGCCCTGGAGGCGGCAGGCGCCGCCCGGGTGCTCGACCTCGGCTGCGGCCAGGGCCAGTTGGTGCAGGCACTGCTCAAGGACGCGCGGTTCACCGAGATCGTCGGCGTCGACGTGTCGGTGCGCGCGCTCACCATCGCAGGACGGCGCCTGAAGCTGGACCGGATGGGGGAGCGGCAGGCCGGGCGCGTCACGCTCCGGCAGGGCTCCCTCGTCTACACCGACAAGCAGCTCGCGGGGTACGACGCCGCCGTGCTCAGCGAGGTGATCGAACACCTCGACCTGCCCCGGCTGCCCGCCCTGGAGTACACCGTGTTCGGCGCGGCACGCCCCCGTACCGTCGTCGTCACCACCCCGAACGTCGAGTACAACGTCCGCTGGGAGACCCTGCCCGCCGGGCACGTCCGGCACGGCGACCACCGCTTCGAGTGGACCCGCGAGCAGTTCCGCGCCTGGGCGGACGCGGTGGCCGGACGGCACGGCTACACCGTGGAGTTCCAGCCCGTCGGCCCCGACGACCCCGAGGTGGGCCCGCCCACCCAGATGGCCGTGTTCACCCGCACGTCCCCGGACGAGCGGACCCGCGAGACGTCCCCGGACGAGCAGACCGCCCGCGAGAAGGAGGCGAAAGCCGCATGAGCGAGACACCGGACACCGCCGGCCCGCAGGGACGCGTCCTGCCCGTCACCGACCTCTCCCTCGTCGTCCTCGTCGGCGCCACCGGCTCGGGCAAATCCACCTTCGCCCGCCGCCACTTCAAGCCCACCGAGGTCCTCTCCTCGGACTTCTGCCGCGGTCTGGTCAGCGACGACGAGAACGACCAGGGCGCCAGCCGCGACGCCTTCGACGTCCTGCACTACATAGCGGGCAAGCGGCTCGCGGCCGGCCGCCGTACCGTCATCGACGCCACCAGCGTCCAGCAGGACGCCCGCCGGCAGCTGATCGACCTCGCCAAGCGGTACGACGTGCTGCCCGTCGCCATCGTCCTCGACGTGCCCGAGGAGGTCTGCGCCGAGCGCAACGCGGCCCGCACGGACCGGGCCGGCCTGCCCCGCCGGGTCATCCGGCGGCACATCCGCGAACTGCGCCGCTCGCTGCGCCACCTGGAGCGCGAGGGCTTCCGCAAGGTGCACGTGCTGCGCGGCGCCGAGGAGGCCGAGCACGCCACCGTCGTCACCGAGAAGCGCTTCAACGACCTCACCCACCTCACCGGCCCCTTCGACATCATCGGTGACATCCACGGCTGCTCCGCCGAACTGGAGTCCCTGCTCGGCAAGTTGGGCTACACCGACGGCGTGCACCCCGAGGGCCGCACGGCGGTCTTCGTCGGCGACCTCGTCGACCGCGGCCCGGACAGCCCCGGCGTACTGCGCCGCGTGATGTCCATGGTCAAGTCGGGCAACGCCCTGTGCGTCCCCGGCAACCACGAGCACAAGTACGGACGCCACCTCAAGGGCCGCACGGTCCGGCCCACACACGGACTGGCCGAGACGATCGAGCAGATGGCGGCGGAGAGCGAGGAGTTCCGGGCGGAGGTAAGGGAGTTCATCGACGGCCTGGTCAGCCACTACGTCCTCGACGGCGGCCGGCTGGTCGTCTGCCACGCCGGTCTGCCCGAGAAGTACCACGGCCGCACCTCCGGCCGGGTCCGCTCGCACGCGCTGTACGGCGACACCACCGGCGAGACCGACGAGTTCGGCCTGCCGGTGCGCTACCCGTGGGCGGAGGACTACCGGGGCCGGGCGGCCGTGGTCTACGGCCACACCCCCGTCCCGGAGGCGACCTGGCTCAACAACACCCTGTGCCTGGACACCGGCGCCGTCTTCGGCGGCAAGCTGACCGCGCTGCGCTGGCCGGAGCGGGAGCTGGTCGACGTACCGGCCGAGCGGGTCTGGTACGAGCCGGTGAAGCCGCTGCGCTCCGGGGCGCCCGGCGGGCACGACGGGCGTCCGCTGGACCTCGGTGACGTGCAGGGCCGCCGGGCGGTGGTGACCCGGCACGCGGGCCGCGTCGCCGTCCGCGAGGAGAACGCGGCGGCGGCCCTCGAGGTCATGAGCCGCTTCGCCGTCGACCCGCGGCTGCTGCCGTACCTGCCACCGACCATGGCACCGACCGCCACCTCCGGGGTGGAGGGCTACCTGGAGCACCCCGAGGAGGCGTTCGCCCAGTACCGCGAGGACGGGGTCGCGCGGGTGGTGTGCGAGGAGAAGCACATGGGCTCGCGGGCCGTGGCCCTGGTGTGCCGGGACGCGGACGCGGCGCGCCGGAGGTTCGGCGTGGACGGCCCGACCGGCGCGCTCTACACCCGCACCGGCCGGCCCTTCTTCGACGACCCGGCGGTCACCGAGGAGGTCCTCGGGCGGCTGCGCACGGCGGTGACCGAGGCCGGGCTGTGGACGGAACTGGACACGGAGTGGCTGCTGCTCGACGCCGAGCTGATGCCGTGGTCGCTGAAGGCGTCCGGGCTGCTGCGCTCGCAGTACGCGGCGGTCGGCGCGGCCTCGGGGGCCGTGCTGCCCGGGGCGCTGGCCGCGCTGGAGGGCGCCGCGGCCCGGGGCGTCGACGTCACGGACCTGCTGGCCCGCCAGCGCGAGCGGGCCGCGGACGCCACCGCGTTCACGGCCGCCTACCGCCGCTACTGCTGGCCCACCGACGGCCTGGAAGGCGTCCGCCTGGCGCCGTTCCAGATCCTCGCCGTCCAGGGCCGCAGCCTGGCCGCGCTGCCGCACGACGAACAGCTCGCGCTGATCGACCGGCTCGTGGAGCACGACACGAGCGGCCTGTTGCAGGTCACCCGCCGCCTGTACGTCGACACCGGCGACCCGGAGTCGGTCCGGGCGGGCGTCGACTGGTGGCTGGAGATGACCGGCCGGGGCGGCGAGGGCATGGTGGTCAAGCCGCTGGGCGCGCTGGTGCGCAGCGAGGCGGGGCGGCTGGTCCAGCCCGGCGTCAAGTGCCGCGGCCGGGAGTACCTGCGGATCATCTACGGTCCCGAGTACACCCGCCCGGACAACCTCGCCCGGCTGCGGCAGCGGTTCCTGAACCACAAGCGGTCGCTGGCGACCCGCGAGTACGCCCTCGGCCTGGAGGCCCTGGACCGCCTCGCCGACGGCGAACCGCTGTGGCGGGTGCACGAGGCGGTGTTCGGGGTGCTCGCCCTGGAGTCGGAGCCGGTGGACCCCCGGCTGTGACCCCCGGCCGCCACCGCTGTGAGTGACCGCTGTCGGTCACCGCTGTCAGTGACCGCCGACCCCGCTGTCGCCCCGGACCAGCTGTCGCCGGGCCCCGCAGCCGTCCCGGCCCCGCGCCCCGCGCGGCAGGCCGGGGCGGGGGTGCGGCGGGGTGGCGGTGCGGCACACGGGACGCGGGTCCGCACGGAAACCCGCGAGCAGCGGGTGAAGTCGCCCGCCGGTGGTCAGGATGGAGACATGGGATTCCATGTCGACTCCGAGGCCGGGCGGCTGCGCCGCGTCATCCTGCACCGGCCGGATCTGGAGCTCAAGAGGCTCACCCCCAGCAACAAGGACGCCCTCCTCTTCGACGACGTGCTGTGGGTGCGCCGGGCGCGCGCCGAGCACGACGGGTTCGCCGACGTGCTGCGCGACCGCGGGGTCGCCGTGCACCTCTTCGGTGATCTGCTGACCGAGACGTTGGAGATCCCGTCGGCCCGGTCGCTCGTCCTGGACCGCGTCTTCGACGAGAAGGAGTACGGTCCGCTGGCCACCGACCACCTCCGGGCCGCGTTCGAGACGCTGGACGCGCAGGAGCTGGCGGAGGCGCTGGTCGGCGGGATGACCAAGCGGGAGTTCCTGCGGGCGCACGCCGAGCCGGCCTCCGTGCGGTTCCACGTCATGGACGTGGACGACTTCCTGCTCGGGCCGTTGCCCAACCACCTCTTCACCCGGGACACCTCCGCCTGGATCTACGACGGCGTCTCCATCAACGCGATGCGCTGGCCCGCCCGGCAGCGCGAGACCGTGCACTTCGAGGCGATCTACCGCTACCACCCGCTCTTCCGCGGCGACCCCTTCCACGTGTGGTCCGAGGGGCAGGCCGACTACCCGTCCACCATCGAGGGCGGGGACGTGCTGGTCATCGGCAACGGCGCCGTGCTCATCGGGATGAGCGAGCGGACCACCCCGCAGGCCGTCGAGATGCTCGCGCACAAGCTGTTCGCCGCCGGTTCGGCCCGGACGATCGTGGCGCTCGACATGCCCAAGCGGCGTGCGTTCATGCACCTGGACACGGTGATGACGATGGTCGACGGGGACACGTTCACCCAGTACGCGGGGCTCGGCATGCTCCGCTCGTACACCATCGAGCCGGGCTCGGGCGACAAGGAGCTGAAGGTCACCGACCATCCGCCGGAGCACATGCACCGCGCGATCGCCGCCGCCCTCGGTCTGAGCGAGATCCGGGTGCTGACCGCCACGCAGGACGTCCACGCGGCCGAGCGCGAGCAGTGGGACGACGGCTGCAACGTCCTCGCGGTCGAGCCGGGCGTCGTCGTCGCCTACGAACGCAACTCCACCACCAACACCCACCTGCGCAAGCAGGGCATCGAGGTGATCGAGATCCCGGGCAGCGAGCTGGGCCGGGGCAGGGGCGGCCCGCGGTGCATGAGCTGCCCGGTGGAACGGGATCCGGCCACCTCCCCGTCCGCATAGAAATGCCGGGAGTCGTATAGAATTCCAGTCGTCCCTGTCCCTCACCCGTTGGAGCGCCCCCATGGCGACAGTCCCGACCGCCCTCGCAGGCCGCCACTTCCTCAAGGAGCTGGACTTCACGGAGGAGGAGTTCCGCGGCCTGATCGAACTGGCCGCCGAACTGAAGGCCGCGAAGAAGGCCGGGACCGAGACGCGGTACCTGAGCGGGAAGAACATCGCGCTGATCTTCGAGAAGACCTCGACGCGCACCCGCTGCGCGTTCGAGGTCGCCGCCGCCGACCAGGGCGCCTCGACCACGTACCTCGACCCGTCCGGCTCGCAGATCGGGCACAAGGAGTCCACGAAGGACACCGCCCGGGTCCTCGGACGGATGTTCGATGCGATCGAGTTCCGGGGGGACAGCCAGGCGGCCGTCGAAGAGCTGGCCGCCCACGCCGGCGTCCCCGTCTACAACGGCCTCACCGACGACTGGCACCCCACCCAGATGCTCGCCGACGTGCTCACGATGACCGAGCACAGCGGCAAGCCGCTGCGCGAGACCGTCTTCGCCTACCTCGGCGACGCGCGCTTCAACATGGGCAACTCCTACCTGATCACCGGCGCCCTGCTCGGCATGGACGTACGGCTCGTCGCCCCCAAGACCTACTGGCCCGCCCAGGAGATCGTCGACCGGGCCCAGGAACTGGCCGCCACGAGCGGTGCGCGCCTCACCCTCACCGAGTCCCTGGAGGAGGGTGTGCGCGGCGCCGACTTCGTCGCCACCGACGTGTGGGTCTCCATGGGGGAGCCCAAGGAGGTCTGGGACGAGCGGATCCGGTCCCTGGCCCCGTACGCGGTGACCATGGACGTCCTGCGCGCCACCGGCAACCCGGACGTCAAGTTCCTGCACTGCCTGCCGGCCTTCCACGACCTCGGCACCAAGGTCGCCCGGGAGATCCACGAGCAGTACGGCCTGCGGTCGCTGGAAGTGACCGACGAGGTCTTCGAGTCCGCCCACTCGGTCGTCTTCGACGAGGCCGAGAACCGGCTGCACACCATCAAGGCGATCCTGGTCGCCACGCTGGCGCGGGGCTAGCCCCGCGGCGCTCGGGCGCCACCCGGTCCCACGGGCGGCGCGGACAGCCTGAACCAGACCGCCTTGCCCGACGCCGTCGGGCGGTGCCCGCAGGACGAGCTGAGCGCGCGGATCAGCAGCAGGCCGCGCCCGTCCTCGCGCCAGGGGTCGGGCGGGGTCAGGCCGGGCCGGGTGAGGCCGCCCGGCGGCGCCGGGTCCGGATCGCGCACCTCGACGTGGCAGCCGCCCGGCTCCAGCTCCACCAGAAGCTCTATCGGACCGCTGCCCGCCGTGTGCTCCACGGCGTTGGCCACCAGTTCGGCCGTGAGCAGTTCCGCGGTGTCGCTGTCGGCGGTGTGCTCCCGCTCGGCCAGCGCCGTACGGACCAGGGCGCGGGCCACCGGCACGGCGGCGGCCGAGTGCGGCAGCGCGATGCGCCAGGCGGAGGCGGGGGGTTCCTGCAACGTGTGTCCGTTCATGACGCAGGGCGGCGCACCGGTTGTCACCATCGGGCTGCCTGCTTTCGACGAGGGGAATGGTACGGGGGCCGTCGGCGGCGGCTCTCGGTGCCCTCCGTCCGGGGCGCGGGCCCCGGCACGGACGGACTACCCCTGCGAACGCCCGTCCTCCCCCGCCCCCTCCCGTCGTTACCGCGCCATCGACCACCTGTGACGAAGCGACGGACGCCGGCCACATTGTCACAGCCCTCCTCCCGCAGACCCCTTCCCGGAACCGCGCGCTATCGCGCACTCGTGACGACAGTCACGTACAGGTGATAACTTCGACAGGGAGAGCCGCGCGCGGCACCGCCGGCGCCGGACGACACGGGCAGTCCGCCGAGGAGGCCGTACGTCATGAGTCCCTTCACCGGCTCCGTCACCCGCACCTCCGCGTGGCGGCACCTGCGCGTCGAGCTGGACGGCGGGGTGGCCACGGTCACCCTCGCCCGCCCCGACAAGCTCAACGCCCTCACCTTCGGCGCCTACGCCGACCTGCGCGACCTGCTGGCCGAGCTGTCCCGCGAGCGGGCCGTGCGCGCCCTGGTGCTGGCCGGCGAGGGCCGCGGCTTCTGCTCCGGCGGCGACGTCGACGAGATCATCGGCGCCACCCTGTCCATGGACACCGCCGAACTGCTGGACTTCAACCGGATGACCGGCCAGGTCGTACGGGCCGTGCGCGAGTGCCCGTTCCCGGTGATCGCGGCGGTGCACGGCGTCGCGGCGGGCGCCGGAGCCGTGCTGGCGCTGGCCGCCGACTTCCGGATCGCCGACCCGAGCGCCCGCTTCGCCTTCCTGTTCACCCGCGTCGGCCTCTCCGGCGGCGACATGGGCGCCGCCTACCTGCTGCCCCGCGTGGTCGGCCTCGGCCACGCCACGCGGCTGCTGATGCTGGGCGAGCCGGTCCGGGCGCCCGAGGCCGAGCGGATCGGCCTGATCAGCCTGCTCACCGACGAGGGCCACGCCGACGAGGCGGCCCAGGCACTCGCACACCGCCTCGCCGACGGCCCCGCCCTCGCCCACGCCCAGACCAAGGCCCTGCTCACCGCGGAACTGGACATGCCCCTGTCCGCAGCCGTCGAGATGGACGCCGCCACCCAGGCCCTGCTCATGAACGGCGAGGACTACGCCGAGTTCCACGCTGCCTTCACCGAGAAGCGCCCGCCCAAGTGGCAGGGGAAGTGAGGCGGCGATGACGGACGCCCTGCGGGTCGCGGTCATCGGCGGCGGGCCCGGCGGCCTGTACGCGGCGGCCCTGCTGAAACGGCTCGACCCCGCCCGCGAGGTCACCGTCTGGGAGCGCAACGCGCCCGACGACACCTTCGGCTTCGGCGTCGTCCTCTCCGACGAGACCCTGGGCGGCATCGAACACGCCGATCCGGTGGTCCACCAGGCGCTCCAGCGGGACTTCGTGCGCTGGGACGACATCGACATCGTCCACCGGGGCACCCGGCAGACCTCCGGCGGCCACGGCTTCGCCGCCCTCGGCAGGCGAAGGCTCCTGCAGATCCTGCACACCCGCTGCCGCTCCCTCGGCGTCGACCTGCGCTTTCGCAGCCAGGCACCGGACCCCGCCCGGCTGCGGGAGGACTACGACCTGGTCGTCGCCGCCGACGGCGTGCACAGCGCCACCCGCGAGGCGTACGCCGACGTGTTCCGGCCCCGGATCACCGCCCACCGCTGCCGTTACATCTGGCTCGCCGCCGACTTCGCCTTCGACGCCTTCCGCTTCGAGATCGCCGAGACCGAGCACGGCGTGATGCAACTGCACGGCTACCCCTACTCGGACGGCGCCTCCACGGTCATCGTCGAGATGCGCGAAGAGGTCTGGCGGGCCGCCGGGTTCGGGGAACTGGACGAAGGGGAGTCCGTCGAGCGCTGCGCCAAGATCTTCGCGGACGCGCTCGGCGGACGCCCGCTGCGCTCCCGCAACTCCGCCTGGACCACCTTCCGCACGGTGGTCAACGAGCGCTGGTCGCACGGCAACCTGGTGCTCCTCGGCGACGCCGCGCACACCGCCCACTTCTCCATCGGCTCCGGCACCAAACTCGCCGTCGAGGACGCTCTCGCGCTCGCCGCCTGCCTGGAGGAACAGCCCTGCCTGAGCGAGGCGTTGACGGCGTACGAGGAGGAGCGCAAGCCGGTCGTCGCCTCCACCCAGCGGGCCGCCCGCGCCAGCCTGGAGTGGTTCGAGAACCTCGGCCTCCACCTCGACCAGCCGCCCCGCCAGTTCGCCTTCAACCTGCTCACCCGCAGCCGCCGCGTCACCCACGGCAACCTGGCCCTGCGCGACGCCCGCTTCACCGGCGCCGTGGAGCGCGAGTTCGGCTGCCCGCCCGGCACCCCGCCCATGTTCACCCCGTTCAGACTGCGCGGCCTGACCCTGCGCAACCGGGTCGTCGTCTCGCCCATGGACATGTACTCGGCCGTCGACGGCGTCCCCGGCGACTTCCACCTCGTGCACCTCGGCGCGCGGGCCCTCGGCGGCGCCGGCCTGGTGATGACCGAGATGGTGTGCGTGAGTCCCGAGGGGCGGATCACCCCGGGCTGCACCGGTCTGTGGAACGGACGGCAGGCGGAGTCCTGGCGCCGGATCACCGACTTCGTGCACCGGCAGACGCCGGGCACCGCGATCGGGGTGCAGCTCGGGCACAGCGGGCGCAAGGGCTCCACCAGGCTGATGTGGGAGGGCATGGACGAGCCGCTGCCCGAGGGCAACTGGCCACTGGTGGCCGCCTCCCCGCTGCCGTACAAGCCGGGCAGCCAGGTCCCGCGCCGGCTCACCCGCGCGCAACTCACCGACATACGCGAACAGTTCACCTCGGCCGCCCTGCGGGCCGCCCGTGCCGGGTTCGACCTGCTCGAACTGCACTGCGCGCACGGCTACCTGCTCTCCGGGTTCCTCTCCCCGCTGACCAACCACCGCACCGACGCCTACGGCGGCTCCCCCGAGAAGCGGCTGCGCTTCCCGCTGGAGGTCTTCGACGCCGTGCGCGCGGTGTGGCCCGGGGAGCGGCCCATGACCGTCCGCATCTCCGCCACCGACTGGGCCGAGGGCGGGACAGGGGCCGAGGACGCCGTGGAGATCGCCCGCGCCTTCGCCGCGCACGGCGCCGACGCCATCGACGTCTCCACCGGCCAGGTGGTCGCCGAGGAGCAGCCGGAGTTCGGGCGGTCGTACCAGACGCCGTTCGCCGACCGGATCCGGCACGCGACCGGTGTCCCGGTGGTCGCCGTCGGCGCGATCTCCTCCTGGGACGACGTCAACTCCCTGATCCTGGCCGGGCGCGCCGACCTGTGCGCGCTCGCCCGCCCCCATCTGTACGACCCGCACTGGACGCTGCACGCCGCCGCAGAACAGGGGTACCAGGGTCCCGGCGCCGTGTGGCCCGCCCCCTACCGCGCGGGCAGCAGGCCGCCGCAGACCGGCCGCACGGACGCGCCCAGACCCCGCCTGGGTCTGGCGACCTGAGTGCGGGTCAGGGCCCCTGTGTCAGGCCCGCGAACTGCGCGCCCGCGTCCCGCAGCCGCTCGTGCAGGCCCCGGAAGACGGCGGCCGAGCGGACCCCGGGCCAGCCGGCGGGCAGCAGGCGGGCGGGCAGCCCGGGGTCGGTGTACGGCAGGTGGCGCCAGGAGTCCAGGGCGAGCAGGTAGTCGTGGTACGCCTCCTCGGGCGGCGTGTCCGCCCGCCCTTCCCAGGCCTCCAGCACGCGCGCGTGCCGGTCCAGGAACGCCTCGTGCTCCTCGGCGACCGCCGCCAGGTCCCACCAGCGGCCCACCGCCTCGGCGGTCGGCGTGTACCCCAGGTGCTCGCCCCGGAAGAAGTCCACGTACGCGTCAAGACGCAGCCGCCGCAGCGTGTGCCGGGTCTCCTCGTACAGCCGGGCCGGGGCGATCCACACCCCCGGCGCCGCCGTGCCGAACCCGAGTCCGGCCAGCCGGGAGCGCAGTACGTGCCGCTTCTGCCGCTCCGACTCCGGCACGGAGAACACGGCCAGCACCCAGCCCTCGTCGCCGGGCGGCGCGCCCGCGTAGATGCGGCGGTCGCCGTCCTCCAGCAACTGCCGGGCCTCGATGGAGAGTTCGTAGCCCGCGGCGCCCTGTGCGGTCCTGGCCGGGAGCAGCAGCCCGCGCCGCTTGAGCCGGGACACCGAGGAACGCACCGACGGCGCGTCCACGCCGACCGCCGCCAGCAGCCGGATCAGCTCGGCGACGGGCACCGGGCCGGGTGCGAAGCGGCCGTACGCCCCGTAGAGCGTGACGATGAGGGACCTGGGGGCGTGCGGTACGGGCTGCTCGGACACGTTGATCATTTTAGGTCGTCCCAGGTCGTCCCAGGCCGTCGGTGTCCCTGGTGGTCACCGCAGGCGGAAGCGCTGGAGCTTGCCGGTGGCCGTGCGCGGCAGGACGTCCAGGAACACGATCTCGCGCGGGCACTTGTACGGCGCCAGCTCGGACTTCACGAACGCCCGCAGCGCCTCCGCGTCGCGTGCGGCGCCCTGGCGCAGGACGGCGTAGGCCACCACGACCTGGCCGCGCGCGTCGTCGGGCCGCCCCACGACCGCCGCCTCGGCCACGTCCGGGTGCCGCAGCAGCGCGTCCTCGACCTCCGGCCCGGCGATGTTGTACCCGGCCGAGATGATCATGTCGTCGGCGCGGGCGACGTAGCGGAAGTAGCCGTCGGAGTCGCGGACGTAGGTGTCCCCGGTGATGTTCCAGCCGTCGCGCACGTACGCGTGCTGCCGGGGGTCGGCCAGGTAGCGGCAGCCGACGGGCCCCTGGACGGCGAGCAGGCCGGGCTCGCCATCGGGCACGGGCCGCCCGTACTCGTCCTGCACGCGCGCGTGCCACCCCGGTACCGGCACGCCGGTCGTGCCCGGCCGGATGTCCTCGTCCGCCGCCGAGACGAAGATGTGCAGCAGCTCGGTGGCCCCGATGCCGTTGATGATGCGCAGGCCCGTGCGCTCGTGCCAGGCGTGCCAGGTGGTCGCGGGCAGGTTCTCGCCGGCCGACACGCAGCGTCTGAGCGAGGAGACGTCGTGGGTGCCCAGCCGGTCGAGCATCGCGCGGTAGGCGGTGGGGGCGGTGAACAGCACGGAGACGCGGTGCTCGGCGACCGCCTCCAGCAACTGCCCGGGGTGGGCGTCCTCGAGCAGCAGCGCGCTGGCCCCCGCCCGCATCGGGAAGACGACCAGACCGCCCAGGCCGAAGGTGAACCCGAGCGGCGGACTGCCCGCGAAGACGTCGTCGGCACGCGGTTCGAGCACATGCCGCGAGAAGGTGTCCGCGATCGCCAGGACGTCCCGGTGGAAGTGCACACACCCCTTGGGGCGCCCCGTGGTGCCGGACGTGAACGCGATGAGCGCCACGTCGTCGGCGGCGGTGTCCACGGCCCGGAAGGGGACCTCGGGCACGTAGCGGTGCAGCAGGTCGTCGGGTCCGTCGCCGCCGTAGGTGGTGATCGCGAGCCCCGGCACCTCGGCCTTGACCAGGTCGTCGACGGCCCGCACGTCGCACAGCGCGTGCCGGATCCGGGCGATCTCGCAGATCGTGCCCAGCTCGTGCGCGCGCTGCTGGGCCAGCACCGTGACGGCGACCGCCCCCGTCTTGAGCACCGCGAGCCAGCAGGCGGCCAGCCAGGGCGTGGTCGGGCCGCGCAGCAGGACGCGGTTGCCGGGCACGACCCCGAGGTCGGCGGTGAGGACGTGCGCGATGCGGTCGACGCGGGCTTGCAGGTCGGCGTAGCTCCAGGTCGGTCCGCCGGGTGTGCGGAACACCGGGCGCGCGGCGGCCCGGGGCTGGTCGAGGAGTACGGAGGCGCAGTTCAGCCGGTCGGGGTAGCGCAGTTCCGGCAGCTCGAAACGCAGCCGCGGCCACTGGTCCGGGGGCGGGAGGTGGTCGCGCGCGAAGGTGTCGACGTGGGCCGAGAAGGCCGGCGGCCGGACGGCGTCCCGGGAGCCGGGTCGGGCCCTCTCCGTGTCCGCCCTGGCGTCGTCCCTGCTGGAGTCCGTCGGGTTCATGGCGGTTCGCCCCCTTGTCGTGGTGGGCTCGCACAGGGAGCGTATCGTGTTGATGACGACAGTCAACGGGGCGCGATACCGTGGTCATGGACCCCGGTCGCCCCGGGGGAGGGAGGACCGGCGAATGCCCGCATTCTCGCTCGAACCGGCCCAGGTCGCCTGGTGTGCCGAACTGCGCTCGCTGGCCGCCGACCGGCTGCGCCCGCTCGCCGAGAAGGGCGAGCCCGGCCGCGTCAACCGGCCGCTCCTCGCCGACCTCGGCCGGCTCGGCCTCCTGGAACGGCTGTTCGCCTCCGGCGCCCTGGACCTCTGCCTGATGCGGGAGTCCCTGGCCTACGCCTGCACGGAGGCCGAGACCGCCCTCGCCCTCCAGGGCCTGGGCGCCCACCCTGTCCACGCCCACGGCACCCCCGCCCAGCGCGCCCGCTGGCTGCCGGCGGTGGCGGACGGCAGCGCGGTGGCGGCATTCGCCCTGAGCGAGCCGGGCGCGGGCTCGGACGCGGCGGCACTGGCGCTGCGGGCCGAACCGGAGGGCGACGGCACGCCCGAGGCGCGCGCCCGTCCCGCCTCCAGGGTCGGCGCCCCGGCTCCCGCGACGGGACGCGGCGCTCCGGCTCCCGCGACGGGACGCGGCGGCGCCCCCGCTCCCGCAGCGAGTCCCCCCGGCGCCCCCGCTCCCGCAGCAAGTGCCCGCCTGGGCGGTGCGGCCCACGAGCCCGCGCCCCGCGCCGTCGGCCCCGACGCCCCGCGTCCGGGGG